>DATMMB010000048.1:0-3072 GCA_035569895.1 Solirubrobacteraceae bacterium
TTGGGGACAGAGGGGCCCAGCTCGCCGGCCTCCGACCGGCTGCGCCACCCTCCATTGGGGACAGAGGGGCCCAGCTCGCCGGCCTCCGACCGGCTGCGCCACCCTCCATTGGGGACAGAGGGGCCCAGCTCGCCGGCCTCCGACCGGCTGCGCCACCCTCTTGGCGGCACATCCGCGGCCGCCGTGCCGCTCGCGGCGGTGGAGCCGGGCACGCCCGTTTCGGCCTCGCCGACCGGCCCCGGCACCGGCGACAGCCTGGCCGCCACCCTGCACGAGGCGGTGAGCCGCCACGGCAGCGGCGCCGTGTTGCTGTGCTCCTTCCAGAAGGAGGAGTCGGTGCTGCTCGACGAGCTCCTGCAGCTCGACGGCGGCGAGCAGGTGCGCATCGCGACGATCGACACCGGCGCGCTGTTCGAGGAGACGCTGCAAACGTGGCGCGCGTTCGAGCAGCGCTTCGGCGTTGCGATCGAGGTGCTCGACGCAAGCGCGCCTGAGGGCGATCGCTGGAGCGGCCCCGAGCACTGCTGCTCGGTCGCCAAGGTCGCCGCCCTGGAGCGTGCGCTCGACGGAGCCGAGGGCTGGATCACCGGCATCCGCCGCGAGCAGGGCCCGACGCGCGAGCAAGCGGAGCTGATCGAACACGACGAGCAGCGCGGCCTGTGGAAGTACAACCCGCTGGCCCATTGGACCGAGAAGGACCTTTGGCGTCGTATACACGACCGCAACCTGCCCTACAACCCACTGCACGATCATGGGTATGCCTCGATCGGCTGCACGCCATGCACCCAGCCGGGCAGCGGCCGCGAGGGCCGCTGGGCGGGCACCGAGAAGACCGAGTGCGGTTTGCACGTGGAGGCCGTCAGATGAGCGACGAGGAGGACGCATGCACGGCGGGGCCGGAGCAACGATGAGCGTGGCGGAGCGCCCGCAGCTGAGCCACCTGCAGGCGTTGGAGAGCGAGGCGATCCACGTGATGCGCGAGGTCGCCGCGGAACTGGAGCGCCCGGTGTTGCTGTTCAGCGGCGGCAAGGACTCGATCGTGCTGCTGCGCCTCGCCGAGAAGGCGTTCCGCCCGGCGCCCTTCCCATTCCCGCTGATGCACGTGGACACCGGCCACAACTTCCCCGAGGTGATCGAGTTCCGCGACCGCCGCGTGGCGGAACTCGGGGAGCAGCTGATCGTGGCGAGCGTGCAGGAGTCGATCGACAGCGGCCGCGCGGTGGAGGAGACGGGGCCGCGGGCCTCGCGCAACCGTCTGCAGACGGTGACGCTGCTGGACGCGATCGCCCGGCACGGCTTCGACGCGGCGTTCGGCGGCGCGCGCCGCGACGAGGAGCGGGCGAGGGCGAAGGAGCGCATCATGTCCTTCCGCGACGACTTCGGCCAGTGGGACCCGAAGAACCAGCGCCCGGAGCTGTGGAACCTCTACAACGGCCGCATCCGCAAGGGCGAGAACGTGCGCGTCTTCCCGCTGTCCAACTGGACGGAGCTGGATGTGTGGGAGTACATCGCCCAGGAGCAGCTGGAGGTGCCCTCGATCTACTTCGCGCACGTGCGCGAGGTGTTCAGCCGCGACGGGATGCTGTATGCATGGCGCGAGGGCGTGGAGCTGATCGACGGCGAGCGGGTGTTCTCCGAGATGGTGCGCTACCGCACGGTCGGGGACATGAGTTGCACAGGCGGCGTGCGCTCGCTGGCGGCGACGCTCGAGGAAGTGGTGCTGGAGATCTCCGCCACGCGGATCACCGAGCGCGGCGAGACGCGCGCTGACGACCGCGTGTCGGAGGCGGCGATGGAGGATCGCAAGAAGGCCGGGTATTTCTAACCCTCGCGTATAGCGATCGTAATCTCCGTAAAGGTGAAGGGGTGGTGGTCTTATGAAAAACCCGCGTGCCGATAGCCATGGCTATCGGCAGCAAAAAAGCTCAACACACACCCCACGCCCGTCCGACGCGGTCCCGGCCCACGATCTGGTCCAACGACAATCCCTCTTCCCCCACCCCCTCCACGACAGGCGCGAAAAATGACCCTCGACCTGCTGCGCTTCACCACCGCCGGCTCGGTGGACGACGGCAAGAGCACGCTGATCGGCCGCCTGCTGTACGACTCCAAGCAGGTCTTCGAGGACCAGCTGGAGCACGTGGCGCAGGCGAGCGCGCGGCGCGGCGGCTCGGGCGCGCTCGACCTCGCGCTGCTCACTGACGGTTTGCGCGCGGAGCGCGAGCAGGGAATCACGATCGACGTTGCCTACCGCTACTTCGCCACTGCGCGGCGGCGGTTCATCATCGCCGACTGCCCCGGCCACCAGCAGTACACGCGCAACATGGTCACCGGCGCCTCCACCGCCGACTTGGCGGTGATTCTGCTGGACGCGCGCAAGGGCGTGCTCGAGCAGTCCAAGCGCCACGCCTTCATCAGCGCGCTGCTCGGCATCCCGCATCTGGTGGTGGCGGTCAACAAGATGGACCTGGTGGAGTTCTCGGCGGAGCGATTCAGGGAGCTGGTGGACGACTTCGGCGAGTTCGCCCGCAAGCTCGGCCCGCGAGCGGACGCCGACGCGGCCAGCGTGGAGCCCGACCGCGGCCCCGACATCACCTACATCCCGATCTCGGCGCTGGAGGGCGACAACGTGGTGGAGCGCTCGCCCCACATGGGCTGGTATGACGGCCCGCCGCTGCTTGATCTCATCGAGGAGGTGGAGGTCGCCTATGACCACCCCTACGACACGCAGGCGCGCTTCCCGGTGCAGTGGGTGGTGCGTCCCAGCGGGGGCGGGGCGGGTGGGAGTCCCGCTCAGATCGACTACCGAGGCTACGCAGGGCAGCTGGCGAGCGGGGCGCTGCGCGTCGGCGAGGAGGTGGTGGCGCTGCCGAGCGGCCTGCGCACGCGGATCGCCGCGATCGATACTTTCGACGGGGAGCTGGAGGAGGCGCTGGCGCCGATGTCGGTGACGCTGCGTATGGAGGACGAGCTGGATGTGTCGCGCGGCGAGCTGATCTGCCGCGCCGGGGAGGCGCCGACGGTCGCCCGCGAGCTGCGGGCAGACGTGTGCTGGCTGAACGAGCGCCCGCT
>DATMMB010000049.1:0-11620 GCA_035569895.1 Solirubrobacteraceae bacterium
GAGGAGATCCGCGCGGGGGGCGCGTGTGTGGGCGTCGCGATCAACCCCGCCACCCCGGTGCACGCGCTCGCCGAGCTGGCGGGCGCGATCGATCTCGCGCTGTGCATGACCGTCAGCCCCGGGTGGGGCGGCCAACCCTTCATCGCGCGCTCGTCGGCGAAGATCGCGCGGCTGCGCGCACTATTGGATGGGGAGGGCTCCACGGCGGCGCTGGAGGTGGATGGTGGAATCGACCCCGCGACCGCGCCGCTGTGCGGCAACGCGGGCGCCACGGTGTTCGTCGCGGGCTCGGCGGTCTTCCACGCCTCCGACCCGGGCGCCGCCTACCGCGCGATCGCCGACGCGGTCGGCGGTTGAATCCAATCGTCGATACAAGTAGGTACATCTGATGTGTTAGGGTGCCACACGCCGGGCGCTCGATCGGCGGCGAGGTCCTCACGTCGAACGCTCCGCGCGTGTGCCGTCCACCACTCAAGGGAGGAATCGCATGCCCGATCTACGGTTCGTACGAGTGCAGGACCGCGACCTGTCGCTGTGGCAGTCCTCCGTCGCCGAGCACGTGCGCGCGCTGCCGGGCGTCGCCGCCGAGACGGAGGTGCTGGCGCATCCGCTGATGCAGGCGGTGAGCGACCACGTCGAGGCGGCGGCCGCGGGACGCGACGCAGAATTGCGCCCCCTCGCTGCCGACGGGCGCCAGACGGCGGCCTACCTCTCGCGCGTGGCCTTCGAAAAAGGAGTCGCGCTGGTCGAAGGCGATGAGGAGCGCGCCGCCGCGCTGGAGGTGGAATTCCGCAAATACAGCGACGCCGACCTGCTCGGGTTTCTCAGCTGCTTCACGACGTATGCCGAATACTGCAAACAGCACGGCGGGGTGGTCAAGTACAACGATTGGATGGTGGAGGGGGGTGGCGACCTCGAATACGGTGTGATCGACTGGCGGCTGCCAAACGACGGCGTGGTGGGCGTGATCGGCGACTGGGGAACGGGCCTCGACGACGCCGAAGCGCTGCTCGAAGACCTGATGCTCACCTTTGCGCCGGCGGCGCTGATCCACCTGGGCGACATCTACTACTCGGCCACCCCCGAAGAGTGCCAAATCCACTACGCCGGGGTGATCGCGAAAGTGTTCGACCGCGTGCTCGGGGCGGGAAAGAGGATCCCAGTGTTCACGCTCGCCGGCAACCACGACTACTACGCGCTCGGCTACAGCTTCTACGAAACGTTCAACGCGATCAACGACGCGATCCCGAGCGCGCGGCAGCCCGCGAGCTACTTCTGCCTGCGCACCGCCGACGACGGCTGGCAGTTCGTGGCGATGGACACCGGCTTCTTCGACTCCAACCCGCTCGACCAGGCGGACCCCTGGTATGCGGGGCCGTGGCTGCACCCAACCGAGGTGCAGTGGCATCAGCACAAGCTGAACGTCTTCCCGGGCGCCACCGTGCTGCTCTCCCACCACCAACTGTTCTCCGCGCACGCGAAGATCAACGGCATGTGGTCGCACTACAGCGACCTGCCGTACCTCAATCCCTTCCTGCACACGGCGTTCGAAGGCTACTTCGACAGCGATGTGGCGGCGTGGCTGTGGGGGCACGAGCACAACTTCGTCGCCTTTCGCGGGGGCCTCTTCGGGCTGGCGAAAGGGCGGCTGGTGGGCTGCAGCGCCTACGAGGAACTCGAATCGGCCGAACCGTACAAGGTCAACTATCCCAACGTGCCCTATCTCGATCCCACCAAATATCGCCTGGGGACGGCTGCCGGCTATTACAACCACGGGTACGCTGTGATCGATCTTGCCCGCCGCGCGCACCCGGCCGACCCGGTGTCGATCTCTTACTACCAGTTCCCTTCGTGGGGCGCCATGACGCCGCCCTCGCCACAGCGGCAGCTGATCTTCACCGAGGCGCTCGAACGGCCGGGGGTGATGGCGGCGCAGGGCGCCACGCTGAGCGCGCCACAGCGCGCTCAGGCGGGCCCGCCGCGCCGGTGGAGGATCCCCAGCAGCCCCGCCAGCAGGACGGTGGCCCCCAGGTAGCCGATCTCCGCGCGCAGCACCTGTTCGCTCACCGCCGGAACGAACATCCACCCCAAGAAGGCGACGGCCGCGGCGAGCCAGCAGACCGCGGCGGCGCGGGCGCGGTTGCGGGCTAGGGCGGCCTGGTTGAGCGTGCCGGAGGCGAGGTGCATTCCCATCCCCACGCCGACCAGCGCCAAGCCGAAGCGGTTGTAGGTGTAGGTTTGGCCGAACAGCACGTGACTCATCACGAACGGGCCGACGACCAGCAGGCCGAGCGCCACGGCGGCGGCGAAGACGGCGATCGCTCGCAGGGTGAGGCGGATTGCGTGGGCGAACGCGGCGTGGCCCTCGCGCGCCTCCAGGCCGGTGAGGTGGGGCAGAAGCGATGTTTGGATCGCCTGAAAGAGCTGCAGGGGGGCGCGGGCGATCAGCATCACGTTGAACACGATCCCCGCCAGCGCCTTGTCGGGGGAGAGCGCGTCCACGGTGAGCACCGACGCGTTGAGCAGCGTCTGCTCGGAGAGCATGATGCTCGACACCCACAGCGCGAAGCGCCCGCCGCGCGAGAGCGACAGCTCATCGTGCGCGGCCACCTCCTGCACCCCCTCCGTGCCCGGCCCGGCGAGTGCCGCGTCGGCCTCGTCGGCGGTGAACGGCGCCTCTGGTTGACGCTCCCTCGCCCCCCGCGCGAACGCGGCCGGAATAACCACCAGTGACACCAACGGCGCAATTGCGATCCCCAGCGCCACGGCGGTCTGCCCGCTCGTCACACCGAGCGCGGCGGCGAGCGCGAAGCAGATGCGCGAGGTGGACTCCATCAGCACGAGCGCGCCGAACAGCCCGAAGTACTGGTGGCCGGCGAGCCAGCCGCGCGCGAAGTAGGAGCCGGCGTACGCGAGCGTGCCGACGAGGAGCACCCAGTAGAGCGCGGTGTAGCCGTCGAAGACTTGGTGGATCAGCTGTTCGTGCAACGCGAGCGCGACCACGAGGAAGCCAAGCGCAAAGCCGGCCTGCAGCGCGAGCGGGACGCGCAGCGGGTGCTCGGCGTGGCCGTGCGCGCGGCGCTCGGCGATCGTGCGCGAGAGCAACTGTTCGACGGGGCGGTAGATCACCGAGATCACGACGAACATCACCGACCACAGCACGTCCAGGCGCTGGGCGGCTTCGGCGCTGAGCACGTGAGAGGCGATCGAGAAGTACGCGAACGTCAGCAGCCCGGTGGCGGCGATCCCGATCGAGAGGAGCCGCGCGCCCTGCGCGTAGGAGCGGCCGGTCGGCGAGCCTTTCGCGGGGTCGCACGCGGAGGGCCGCTCGAGCGGTGGGTTGGGATGCCGTGAGTGTTGCTCTACGACTGGTGTATAGCTATGGCTATCGGCCTTTTGATTTTTCATCACAACACCGACGCTCCAGAACGTGTTTTGAAATAGGCAATGGGCGTGCCGATCTTTTCAAAACACGTTCTCAGCCCGCTCTTGGGCCGGAGGGGACCACCACGGGTCAAAGACGCACGAGCAGCATCGTCCACGGGAACGGCGAGCGCACCTCGGCGACCGTCCCGTGGCGCGCGAGCAGGCGCACGAACGAGCGCCGCGACCAGTGGTTGAGGTGTCCCGGGGTGTTGCCGAGCTTCCGCAGGTAGGCGCCGCGCGCCATGTTGAGCGCGCGCCACAGCGGCTCGCGCGGGACCGACACGAGCAGGTGGCGCCCCGCGCAGCGCGCCATCTCGGCAAGCGTGTGCTCGGGGTCGGGGACGTGCTCGAGCACCTCGATCGCCGACGCCAGCGCGAACTCGCCGTCGGCGAAGGGGAGGTTCTCGGCGCGCATCACGCGGTACTCGAGGTTGGGCGCCCGCCGCGCCGCCCAGCCTTCCTGGATCGACTGCTCCTCCAGATCGATCCCCACCAGCCGCCGGTCGGGCAGACGCTGTGCCCAGCGGTGCACGAGCACCCCCTCGCCGCAGCCGACGTCCAGCACCGACGCGGGGTCGGCCAGCGCGAGCAGCTCGTCGAGGTCGCGCTCGAAGCCGGCCATCAGCCGCCGGGCGAGCGGGTTGGTGGAGCCGTACTTGTCGTAGGTGTTGCCCGTGACAACGCCGTCGCGGGACAGCGTGACGTCGGCGCTCAAGCCCCGATCACCTCGTGGCGCTCGGCCTGGCCGGGCTCATAGTGCGATGGGGGCACGTCCAGCTGCAGCTCGATCCGCCGCACGCGCTCGAACGTGCGCTGCGAGAGCACGCGCTGCGCGGCGAGCAGGTCGCCGATCACGCCGAGCGCCCACAGCACGACCGCCGCGATGAACAGCACCGCGCCGAGGATCAGCGACTGCACGTGGCCCTTGCCGCTCCCTTCGGCGTAGGCGACGAGGAAGCGGATCCACACCCCCAGCGCCCCCAGCCCGATCACGCCGGCGAGGCTCCAGAAGATCCGCAGCGGCTCGTATTGCGCGTAGATGCGGAAGATCGACACGGCGTTGCGGCGCACATAGCTGCCCATCGACGGGAACAGGCGCGACTCGCGCGTGACCGGGTTGGTGCGGATCGGGACGTGCTCGACCGCCACCAGCAGCTTGCCGGCCTGGATGATCGTCTCCAGCGTGTAGGTGAATTTCGAGACGACCTGCACTTGCAGCGCGGCCTCGCGGTTGTAGGCGCGAAAGCCGGAGGTGGTGTCGGGGATGGCGGTGGAGGAGGCCTGGCGCACCACCCACGAGCCGAGCCGCTGCAGGAGCTTCTTCAGCGGTGAGAAGTGCTGGATGGTGGTGACTTCGCGGTCGCCCACCACCATGTCGGCACGGCCCTCGAGGATCGGCGCCACCAGCCGGGCGATGTCGGGGCCGTGGTACTGGTTGTCGGCATCGGTGTTGACGATCACGTCGGCGCCCAGCTTCAGGCAGGTGTCGAGGCCGGCCTGGAAGGCGCTCGCGAGCCCCTTGTGGTTGGTGAGCGACACAAGGTGGTCGACGCCGTGGCGGCGCGCGACCTCGATCGTCGCGTCGCTGGAGCCGTCGTCGATCACCAGCCACTCGACCGTGTCGAAGCCGTCGAGCTCGCGCGGCAGCTCAGCGAGCGTCAAGGGCAGCGTCTGCGCCTCGTCCCAACAGGGGATTTGGATGATGAGCTTCATGTGACGAGAGATGTCTGGTCCTTCGCCGGGGGGAAGCCGGGAGGGGGGCTGGCCCCCCTCCCGTTGAAGCAGGGGATCTGGATGATCAGCTTCATCACGGGCGGCTGCTCTCCACTGGCCCACAGCCTACCCCGTCGAGCCGCGGGCGCCGGCACCGCAGCCGCCGCCTGCGCGAGTCCGGCGGGCGGGTCGGCGGCGGCGCAGATGGGGCGTGCCGCGCAGCCGCCCCATAAGCTCTAACCGATGCAGAGCGCCACGCTCGCCAGGTCGCGGCCCGAGCCCTCGCGGCTCGCCCGCCTGCGCGCCTCCCCGGAGGCGACCTGGACGAGAGCGGGCCTCGCGGCGCTGTGCGTGGCGGCGCTCGCGGGGTACTTCGCCTTCCCCACCTACCCCACCTACGACTCCTTCTACGCGCTCTTGTGGGGGCGCGACCTGCTGCACCTGCAGCTCCCCGACTTCAACGTCTACCGCGCCCCCACCGAGCACCCGCTGGCGCTCGCATTCGGGGCGCTGTGCTCGATCTTTGGGCAAACCGGCGCACGGTTGATGGTGCTGGGGGCGATCGGCTCGTTCGTGGCGCTCACCGCCGGCATCTATCGCCTCACGCGCCTGTGCTTCGGGCCGCTCGTGGCGGTGCTGGCGGCGCTGTTGATGCTGAGCCGCCTGTACGACGCCAACCTCGCCGCGCAGGGCTACCTCGACATCACTTACTTGGCGCTGATCGTGTGGGCCACGGCGCTAGAGGTGCAGCACGCTCGGCGCGGCACGCCGGTGTTCGCGCTGCTGGCGCTCGCCGGGCTGCTGCGCCCCGACGCGTGGGTGCTGGCGGGGGTGTACTGGCTTTGGTGTGCGTGGCCGCGCAATGTGGGCAATCGCCGCCGACTTGGTTACGCCGCGCTCGTGGGGAGCGCGCCGCTGCTGTGGGTGGCGCTCGACACGATCGTCACCGGCGACCCGCTGTACTCGGTGCACTCCACCGCCGTGCTCGCCGCCGAACTGGAACGCACCCAGGGCTTCACGGCGGTGCTCGCCGCCACCTGGCGGTATCTGGTGCGGATCGACAAGCTGCCGATCGTGCTCGGCGGGCTCGCGGGGGCGCTGCTCGCGCTCTACCTGACGCCGCGCCGCGCGCGTGTGCCGCTCGCGGCGCTCGTGCTGCTGCTGGGCGTGTACGTGCTGGAGGGGGCGGCGGGGGCGTCGGTGATCGACCGCTACATGATGGGCGCCGCGGCGCTGCTGCTGCCGTTCTGCGCGCTGGCGATCGGCGGCTGGTCGCTGCTGCGCCCCGGCTCGGCGCTGCGCCGCGCGTGGATGGCGGCGGGCGCCGTGCTGTTCGTGTACGGGGCGGTCGCCGCCGTGTCGGTGACGAGCCTGTCAAATGCCCGCACCACGCTCGCCTACCACGACGACTTCCACGAAGGGCTCGCCGCGGCGCTGCACAGCCCCGAAGTGCGCGCCGAACTGCGTCGCTGCCCGCTGCTGTCGCTGCCCGACAACAAGCTGATCCCGGACGCCCGCTGGATCCTCGGCGCCGCCAACCAGCACGAGATCGTGGCGCGCAGCGAGGCGCGCGCCGACAGTGAAAAAGGAATCCCACCCGCCCACACGGCTCTCAGCGAACGGATCGCCCGCACGAGCGTCGCCGTCTACCCGCTCGGCGCCGCGGTGTTCCAGGAGGCGATCGTCGACGTCGGCGACGACCCGCTCGACCAGATCCCGCCGCACGGCTTCCGGCGCATCTACACCAGCCGTTACTACGCCGTCTATGGCGACTGCTGAGGGCAGCGGCGCGGCCCCCCCGGCGCGCGAGCCGGCCGCCGCGCACGCCGAGCGAGCGGTCGAGGATCGCCCACCCTCTCACGCGCGTCTACGCGGCCGCGGCGCGTCCGATCGGGCCGCTGAGGAGGGGGGAGGAGGGGGGGCGGGTCGCCTCGCGTGGGTCGCGCTCGCCGCCGTGCTAACGACAGCGCTGGGTCTGCGACTGTGGGGGATCCGTCAGGGGTTGCCCTACGCATACAACTCCGACGAGGACTCGCACTTCGTGCCGCGCGCGATTGGGATGCTGACGCTCGGCTGGAACCCGCACTACTTCGCCAACCCCCCCGCCTACACAGACCTCCTGCGGCTGCTGTTCGCCGCCTGGTATGGCGGGCGCGCCGGCGTCGACCACGCCTTCGCGGTCGACCCCGCCGCGGTGTTCACGCTCGCGCGCGTGTGCGCGGCGCTGCTCGGGACGCTCGCGGTGTGGCTTTTGTACATCGCCGGCGCGCGCCTGTTCGACCGCGGCGTGGCGCTGCTCGCGGCGGCGCTTGCAGCGGTGGCGTTCCTGCCGGTGTTCTACGCCCACCTCGCGCTCAACGACGTGCCCACGCTCGCGCCGCTGACGCTCTCGTTGGTGGGCACGGCGGGCGTGCTGCGCAAAGGCCGCCCCCGCGACTACCTGCTCGCGGGGGTGGGGCTGGGGCTGGGGTGCGCCACCAAGTACACCGCCGGGATCGCGCTGCTGGCGCTGCTGGCGGCTGCCGCGGCGCAGTACTTGGATACCCCGTCGATTGGGCGGCGAGTGCTGACGGGCCTGGCGCTCGCCGGCGCCGCCGCGCTCGCGTGCTTTCTGATCGCCGATCCCTACTCGGTGCTCAACTTCCACGCCTTCGAGCAGGGTATCGCCCACCAGTCGTCGCTCTCCGGCGAATCCCAGGGCAAGCTCGGCGCCCCGCGCGAGAGCGGGATCGTCTACTACCTGTGGTCGCTCACGTGGGGCCTCGGCTGGGCGCCGTCGCTGGCCGCGCTCGGCGGCGCGCTCACGATCTGGCGCCGCGAGCGCAAGCTCGGCTGGGTGCTCGTGCCGGCGCCGCTCATCTTCCTGATCTTCATGGGCTCCGAGGGCCGCTACTTCGGGCGCTGGCTGTTGCCGATCTTCCCGATCCTCTGCCTGCTCGCCGCGTTCTTCGCGCTGGCGCTCGCCCGGGCCTGCGCACGGCGGGTCGCCACGCGTGCAACGCACAGGGCGGAGCCGGCTCTGCCGGCGAAGCGCATCCCATCCAAGACCATGCTCGCGTTCGCGCTGATCGCCGCGCTCGCGCTGTGCGCGCAGGGGCTCCTCTACAGCATCCACTCGGGCGTCGTGCTCGCGCGCGCCGACACGCGCAACCTCGCGCGCGCGTGGCTGGTCACGCACGTGCCCGCCGGAGCGAAGATCGTGGTCGAGCCGATCGTGCCCGACGAGTGGGTGCAGGACGTTGGGCGCCCGACGCTCACCGTCGCCGACGGCGACCGCTGGGCGAAGTACCGATCGCTGCGCTCGCGCATCGGCCCGCGAGGCGAACTGCTCGGCGGCGAAGGGCACGCGGTGAGCCTCGAAAACTACGAGCTCACGCTCGCCCCGTCGCTGGTCGGCTACTACGAGCGCGAAGGCTACTGCTGGGTGCTCACCGGCTCGCAGGAGTGGGGCCGCGCGTTCGCCGATCCCGCCCGCGCGCCGCTCGCGGTTGCCTACTACCGCGCGCTCGCCCACGCCGGCGAAGTCGTCCACCGCGTCTCCCCCTACCGCGCTGGTGCCCGCCCCATGCCGTTCGGGTTCGACTGGTCTTTCGATTACTACCCGCTCGCCTACTCCCGCCCGGGGCCGGAAGTTGTGATCTACCGACTGCGCGGGGGCCGCTGCGCGCGGGTGGGCTGATCGTGCTCGCCGATCTGAGGTGTGCCCGTTTGTTTGAGGTGTGCCTGTTGGGCCGTTTGACGTGTGCCTCTGGGCTGAGTTGTGCCTCTGGGGCTGAGGTGTGCTCGCGAGGGTTTGCGTGTGTATGCCCTCTTTTTGAAAGGTGTGCGCAATTGCGCACACCTTCGGGAACTTTCATTGCTCACATACCAGTCAACGTCGGCCAGTTATCCTGACGGCTCGCGATGAACACGGTCACCGACACCGACCGGCTCCACCTCGCCCGCGCGATCGAGCTGGCCGGCAGAGGCACCGGCGCGGTCAAGCCCAACCCCGTCGTCGGCGCCGTGATCGCGCGCGACGGCGAGGTGCTGGGGGAGGGGTGGCACGAACGCTTCGGCGGCGCTCACGCCGAGGTCAACGCGATCGAGTCCTGCGGGATGGCCGACCTCGCCGGGGCGACGATGTACGTGTCGCTGGAGCCGTGCTGCCACGAGGGCAAGACGCCGCCCTGCACCGAGGCGATCGTGCAGGCGGGGATCGGGCGGGTGGTGGTCGGCTCCGACGACCCCACCGAGAAGGCGTCCGGGCGCGGCCTCGGCATCCTCCGCGACGAGGGGATCGACGTGGTGATGGCCGACGGCGAGCTCGCCACCCGCGCCCGGCTGCTCAACCAGGCCTTCCGCAAGCACGCGCGCACCGGGCGCCCGTGGGTGCTGTTCAAGAGCGCGATGACGCTCGACGGCAAGGTCGCCACGCGCGCCGGCGACTCGCAGTGGATCAGCGGCGAGGACTCGCGCGCCTTCGCCCACCGCTGGCGCGCCTCGGTCGACGCCGTCGTGGTCGGGATCGGCACCGCGCTCGCCGACGACCCGCAACTGACGGCGCGGCCCGAGGGCACCCCCGCCTGTCCCTCCGAGCAGCCGCGGCGCGTGGTGTTCGACTCGCTCGCGCGGCTGCCCACCGACTCCCGGCTTCTGGCCGCCGCGGCGGAGATCCCGCTGACGGTGGTCGTCTCCAGAGCCGCCGCCCGATCCGACACCGACGCGCTGGAGGCCGCCGGCGTGCAGGTGTTGGTCGCGACCGGCGAGAACGAGCCCGCGCGAGTGCGCTCCGCGCTCGACCAGCTCGGCCAGCTGGGCGTCGCCTCGCTGCTCTTGGAGGGCGGTCCGCACCTCGCGGGCGCATTCCTCGACGCCGGTGAGATCGACGAGATCCGGCTGTTCCTCGCGCCGCTCTTGTTCGGCGGCCGCACCGCGCGCGACCCGCTGGAGGGCGAGGGCGTCGAGCGGATCGACGACGCGGTGCGCGCGCTCTCCTTCGAGTGCGAGCGCGTCGGCGAGGACCTGCTCGTCTCCGCGCGGCTGCACGAGTGGTGAGCGACCGCCACATGCGCTCGTGCCCCCCGGGGCCGCCAGGGCCGCAACGAGCACGGGGGGAGCAATGTTCACGGGGCTGATCGCCGATCTCGGCTCGGTGCTCGCGATCGAGCGCGACGGTGACGGCGCGACGCTGCGAATGCGCACCGCGCTCGCGGCTGATCTGGCGATCGGCGACTCGATCGCGGTCAACGGCGTCTGCCTGACGGCCACGCGGGTGGACGACGGCGAGTTTGCCGCCCAGGCGATCCCCGAGACACTGGCGCGCACCACGCTCGGCGACGTGGCCCCCGGCGATCCGGTCAACCTGGAGCTGCCGCTGCGCGCCGACGGGCGCCTCGGGGGGCACATCGTGCAGGGCCACGTGGACGGGGTGGGCACTGTCGCCGAGCTGCGCGAGGAGGGTTTTTCGCGCGTTGTCGCGGTCGACACCGACCCCGAGCTGCTTCCCTACGTGGTGCAGAAGGGCTCGATCGCCCTCGACGGCATCTCCCTCACCGTCAGCGCGCTGCGCGCGGGCGGTTTCGAGGTCTCGCTGATCCCCGAGACGCTCGAGCGCACCACGCTCGGCCAGGCTGTGGTGGGGCAGGCGGTTAACCTGGAGGCCGACATCCTCGCCAAGCACGTTGCGCGACTCCTGGAGGCACGCACATGAGCCCGACATCCATAGCCACGCCCTTCGCCACGATCGAGCAGGCGATCGAGGACATCCGCCAGGGCAAGATGGTCGTCGTGTGCGACGACGAGGACCGTGAGAACGAGGGCGACCTGACGCTCGCGGCCCAGTTCGCCACGCCCGAGGCGATCAACTTCATGGCCAAGGAGGGGCGCGGGCTGATCTGCCTGTCGCTCACCCCCGAGCGCTGCGACGAGCTTGGGCTTGACCTGATGGCGGCCAAGAACGAGTCGCCGTTCGAAACTCCGTTCACGGTCTCGGTCGAGGCGCGCGATGGCGTCACCACGGGCATCTCCGCGCACGACCGCGCACACACGATCCAGGTTGCCATTGACGCCGAGAGCCGACCGTTCGACCTCGTGCAGCCCGGCCACGTGTTCCCGCTGAAGAGCCGCTCTGGTGGCGTGCTGGAGCGCGCGGGGCAGACCGAGGCGGCGGTGGACCTCGCGCGCCTGGCCGGCCTGAACCCCGCGGGCGTGATCTGCGAGGTGATGAACGACGACGGCACGATGGCGCGTGTGCCCGAACTGGCCGATTACTGCGCCCGCCACGAGCTGAGCATGATCACCGTCGCCGACCTGATCGCCTACCGCCGCCGCCACGACAAGCTCGTCGAACGCGTCGTCACCACACGCCTGCCCACTGCGTTTGGGGATTTCGAGGCGGTCGGCTACCGCTCGCTGGTTGATGAGAAGCACCACGTGGCGCTCGTCAAGGGCGAGGTCTCGGGGCACGCCGACGTGCTGGTGCGCGTGCACTCGGAGTGTT
>DATMMB010000050.1:0-2317 GCA_035569895.1 Solirubrobacteraceae bacterium
TGCACGTGCTCGACGAGCTCATCCGGCGTCGGCGCGCGCCCTTCGAAGATCATCACCGACGCGACGTGCATGTGCGCGGTGGAGTGGTCCTCCAGGTGCAGAAACGCGGTGTCCAGTCCGGTGAGGCGATCGGGGTTTGCCATGTGGCGTGATTGTCGCTGTTCGACGGCGGGGCGTCAACGCACTGGCTGGATCTTCCCGGGCCGCGGGTGTGGCGAGTGGTGGAGCGCCGCTTGGCGGTGACGAAGGGCGGGAGGAGGTGATGCGGGGTGGTTTCAGCCGGCGTTGGGCACTTTGATGCGCCACCGGGCGGACATGGAAAGGGAGGGGTGTTGTGTCTTATGACTTTTGGCCCACTACTTTACTTTGTGAAGCAGGCATGTTGTCGGTGCGCGCCAGCGCCGATAGAGACATTCGTCCGTTTTTCCACCCTGTGAAATCCCCTGTGCTCCCTGGGCTTTCGAGCTGCGCGAAGCGCTTGTGTGATCCGTCGCACACCTGGCGGGTAGGCGCCACCTATCCTCTCGCGCTTCATACCTGCCGAGTCACCTCCGTCGTTGGGGGCGAGCGGGGGACCCACTGTCGGACCGTGAGGGCGGTCCGGATGGGGCGAATCGGCCGCTGATGCGGCGGTAACGCCCTCGCCGACGCACGCGATCGTGCGCCGGCGGGCGCGTGAGCCCGACAGCTAACCCCGTAGGCGGTGACCAAGGAGGATGTATGTACGCACCGGCCACCCCTGCCCTGCGCCCGCCTGCTCTGCCTGCGAGCGAGATCGTCGCGGCGGCGATCGCCTTACCGGCCACCCCGGGGCTCGGCGAAGCGGCCACATCGCCCTCGCCCGCCGTTGGCGCGAACACTAGACCGGGCGCTGCGCCGTCACCATCCCAACCCGGAGCAGGCGGCACACCGTCGAGCGTGGCGCCCGCGGCGACGGTGCTGAGGGTGCGGCGTGCCGCGCTGAACGTGCTCGTCGGCCGCGGCGCCTCGATTGAAGGCTCGCTGCGCCTCGCGCCCCGAGCCCTTGCCGCCGACGCCGGCCGGCCGGGCGAGGTCCCCGGGGCGCTCGTCGTGCTGCAGGCGCGCGGGCACCACGGCTGGCGGACGATCGCCGCAACTCCCACCGGCGCGCGCGGGCGCTACCGGCTGCGCTACCGCCCCGCGGGAATCGGCAGCGAGCGGCTGCGGCTGCGCTTCGCGGGCGCGCCCGGCGAGCGCGGCGCGGTGCGCCCGATCGGCCGCCTGAACGTATACCGCGAAGTGGTCGTCTCCTGGTATGGCGGCGGCGGCAGCCTCGCCTGCGGCGGCTGGCTGACGAGCGCGACGATGGGCGTGGCGAGCAGGACGCTGGCGTGCGGCACGCTCGTGACGCTGCGCTACGGCGGGCGTACCGTGCGCGTCCCGGTGATCGACCGCGGCCCCTACGTCGAAGGCCGCGAATTCGATCTCACCGAAGCCACCAAGCAGGCGCTCGGCTTCGAAGGAGTGGGGGTGGTGTGGGCGACGAGTTGAGCGCCGATAGAGTTCGCCCGCGACCGCGGGAGAGCGGATTCGACGCATGAGCGAGCACGTTCCATACGCCAACTACCAGTACGAGATCTATCTGCGCGGGCTGGGCGGGCAAAGGCCCGCGCGCCCGCTCGACTGGCGGCGGCTGGAGCGTGACGCCTACCGGCTGCTCGCGGATGGCCCGCACGGCTACATCGCCGGCGGCGCGGGGCGCGGCAAGACGATGCGCGCCAACCGCGAGGTGTTCGAGCATTGGCGGATCGTGCCGCGGATGCTGCGCGATGTCTCTGCGCGTACGTTGTCGCGCACGGTGCTGGGAACTGCGCTGCCGGCGCCGGTGTTGCTCGCGCCGATAGGCGTGCAGACGCTCGCGCACGCCGAGGGCGAGCTCGCGATGGCCCGCGCCGCCGCCGAGGTTGGCGTGCCATTCGTGGCGAGCACTGCCGCTTCGCACACAATCGAGCAGATCGCGCAGGCGGCCGGCCAGCTGCCGCGCTGGTATCAGCTCTACTGGCCGCGCGACCGCGAGCTCGCGCGCAGCTTCGTGGAGCGCGCCGAGAGCGCCGGCTATAGCGCGATCGTGCTGACGCTCGACACGTGGCTGCTCGGCTGGCGCCCAGCGGACCTGACGAACGGCTTCCTGCCGTTCCTGTGGGGCGAGGGCAACCGCAACTACCTGGAGGACCCCGTCTTCCGCGCGCTGCTGCCCGCCCCGCCGGAAGAGGACATGCAGGCGGCGATCGGCCAGTGGGCGTGGCAGTTCGCCAACCCCGCGATCACCTGGAAGGACCTCGCGTTCCTGCGCGAA
>DATMMB010000051.1:0-6181 GCA_035569895.1 Solirubrobacteraceae bacterium
CCTACGGCCCCGCGGCGCCCAGTTCCACATACCCCCCGCGATACCACACCAGCGGCGTGCCGTGCTCGTCGTGGGCCATGTCGGTGACCGCGCCGATGCCGATCGTGTGGTCGCCGCCGGGGTGCAGCTCGCGCAGGTCGCACACCAGCCACGCGAGCGACTCCTCCAGGACCGGGACCCCCTGGTGGTCGCGCCAGGGCGTGTGCTCGAAGTGCGAGGGCTTGTGCTCCTTGGAGGCGAAGGCGTCGGCGAGCGGGCGCTGCGCGCGGCACAGCACGTTGACGGCGAAGCGCCCGGTGGCGCGGATCGGCGCGAGCGTGCGCGCCGAGTTGTCGATGCACACCAGCAGCAGCAGCGGGTCGAGCGAGAGCGAGCAGAGCGCGTTGGCGGTCATCCCCACCGGCCCGTCCGCGCCCTGCGCGGTGACGACCGCCACGCCGGTCGCGAAGTGGCCGATCGTCTGCCGGTAGGCGCGCTGGCGCGCGGTGATGGGCATGCGCTCAGCGTACGACTAGCGTCGCCGCCATGCCCAGCACGGCCTGGTTGCCGACGGTGCTCGCGAGCAGATAGCGGCCGGGCGCCAGGGGGGCGGTTGTGACCGCGTCGCAGTGGCCGGGCAGCAGCGTGGGGATGCCGGTGAGCGTGATGCGTTCGTCGGAGTCGAGGCTGCCCTGCTGCAGCGCCACGTTGTGCGTGAGGACCCCGCGATTGCAGGCCACGATTCGCAGCGGCCCGGCGGGCACGCTCGCGCTCTGCGGGAGGATGCGGTACTCCTGCAGCGTCAGTGGGAGGCGGTGGCCGGTGACCGTCACGACGTGGGCGGAGCCGCAGCCGGCGAGCGCCAGCGACGCGAGCGCCGCCGCCAGCGGGCGCACCCGGCGGCGCGCCCGGCGGCGTGGCCGCCGACCTGCCAAGCGGTGCGCCGGAGGATGTGGCCGCCGACCCGCCGGGGGGTGCGTGGCGCGGGCCGCGGGGTATGGGGGTCGCATCGCGCCGAGCCTATATATTCCGCCCCGCATGAGCGCGCATCGACAGCTCCCGCGCAGGCTCGCCGCCACGCTCAGGCCGGCGGCCGCGCTCGGCACGCTGCTGGCGGCGGCGGTGGCGCTCGGCGCCTGCGGCACGCAGGGCATCGCGCTCGCCAAAACGAGCCCCTACTACCACGGCGCGGCGCTCTTCCTGCAGCGCTGCTCGGGCTGCCACACGCTCGCGACCGTCGGCGCCGAGGGGTCGGCGGTGAGCATCAAGGACCGCGTGCGCACCAACGGGCCCAACTTCGACTTCCGCAAAGAGCAGTACAACCAGGTGATGTACGCGATCCGCAACGGCGGCTTCTCCGGCGCGATCATGCCCCAGAACATCGTCGTCGGCCAGGATGCCAGGGAAGTGGCGACGTTCCTCGCCAAGTACGCGGGCCTGCAGGCCCCCTCGGTGCCGTCGATCGAAAACACGGCGATCCCGGGCTCCGCGGAAAGCGCGACGACCGCCACCACCGGCACCGCGACCACGGCGGCGAGCGCGAGCACGGCGGCCACCTCCACGGACGCCGCCGGCTACGCGGGCGCCAAGGCGCATCCCGCCACGCACCGATAGCGCCGGCCGAGGCGTCGCCGCGTGCTCGACATCAAGCTGATCCGCCAGCAGCCGGAGGAGGTGAGCGCGGCGCTCGCTCGGCGCGACCCCGCGCTGGCGGCGGTGGTGGAGGAGGCGCTGCTGTGGGACCGCCAGTGGCGCGAGGCGACGAGCGCCTCCGAGAGCTTGCGCGCCCGCCAGCGCGCCGACTCTGAGCGAATCGCCGCCGGCAAGCGGGCCGGCGAGGATGTGAGCGCGCTGCTGGAGGGGATGAAGGAGCTGAGCGCACAGGTGAAGAGCCTCGGCGAACGCACCGAGGTGGCGCGCGAGCGACTGGATGCGCTGCTGCTGCGGCTGCCCAACATCCCCGACCCGGCCACGGCGCCGGGGCCCGAGGACGAGTTGGTGCGGACGGTCGGGGAAAAAGGGTTGGGCGGGCTGCCCGCCGGCGATGGCTCGCCACCCTTCCCCCCCCGCGACCACCTGGAGCTGGCGGGGGAGCTGATCGACACCGACCACGCCGCCAAGCTGTCGGGCGCCCGCTTCGCCTACCTCAAAGGCGACCTGGTGCTGCTGGAGCTGGCGCTGGTGCGCTGGACGCTCGAGAAGCTCCGCACGCACGGCTTCGAGCCGGTGATCCCGCCGGTGCTCGTGCGCGAAAGGGCGCTGTACGGCACCGGCTTTCTGCCCGACACCGAGCAGCAGATCTACGAGCTGCGGGCGGACGAGCTTTATCTGGCGGGCACCTCCGAGGTGGCGCTCGCCGCGCTGCACGACGAGGAGATCGTCGACGCCGAGCGCCTGCCGCTGCGCTACGCCGGCTTCTCGCCCTGCTTCCGTCGCGAGGCGGGAGCAGCGGGCAAAGACACGCGGGGGATCTTCAGGGTGCACCAGTTCGACAAGGTGGAGATGTTCAGCTTCGCCCTGCCCGAGCGCTCCGCCGAGGAGCACGAGCGCATCCTCGCGATCGAGGAGGAGATCCTCACCGAGCTGCAGCTGCCCTACCGCGTGGTGAACATCGCCGTCAACGACCTCGGCGCGCCCGCCGCCAAGAAGTACGACTGCGAGGCGTGGCTGCCCGCGCAGGGCCGTTACCGCGAGCTGACCTCTTGCTCCAACACCACCGACTTCCAGGCGCGGCGCCTCGGCATCCGCGTGCGCCGCGAGCGGGGCGCGGAGGTGCTGCACACGCTCAACGGCACCGCCGTCGCGGTGGGCCGCACGATCATCGCGCTGCTGGAGAACGGCCAGCGCGAGGACGGCTCGGTGGCGCTGCCGGGGTGCCTGGAGCTGTTCGGGGCGCCGACGGAGCTGCCGGCGGCCGTCTGATCGATCGCGACACGACGTGACGGCACCGGAGCGGATCTCCGGCGATGGTCGGAGCCCCGCTCGCCGCGCGGTGGGTGCGGCTTTGGCTGCCCGCGCCCCAAACGAGGACCGAACCGCGCTAGACTTCCGAAGACCTCGCGCCAGGCGGGGTTTTTCTTCGCCTGGGGCATGTTCTGTAAGCCACGACGCTGGAAGAGTGGGACGAAGATGGCTCGCGGAGACGTTCGCATCGCAGTGACGCTCGCTTGCGAGGAGTGCAAGCGGCGCAACTACCAGACAAACAAGAGCAAGCGCAACAACCCCGACCGGATCGCCCTGCGCAAGTACTGCCGCTGGTGCCGCCGGCACACCGGGCACCGGGAGACCCGCTAGCGCGGGAGCGCGCTGTGGCCCGTGACCGCAAACGCGCCAAGCAGCGTCAGCAGCGTCGCCCCCTGCGGGGCGCGTCGGATGCTGCGCCCAGCGATCTCCACCGCGCCGACCTGCCGGGCGCTCTCGAGCACGCCTCCGGCGAGGTCGACGAGTTCGACGCCGCGCTCGTGCGCGGCGCCGGCGGCGCGCCCGCCGAGGCTGGGGCGGCGGAGGCCGCCGAGCAGGAGCTTGAGGGCGAGCGCGAGGGCGCGGGCGTCGTCACCGGCGTCGAGGCCGGTGGGGGCGCGCCCGGCGGCAACGGCGACGGAGCGGTCGCCGAGGAGCTGGAGGAAGCCGAGGAGGAGCGTGCGGCCGAGCGCCGCGAACCCCACCGCTCGCTGCCGGCCCGCGCAGTCGCGTTTCTGCGCGCGTCGTGGGCGGAGCTGCAGCGCGTGCAGTGGCCCGACCGCCCGCAGGTGTCGCAGGCGACCGCCGTGGTGCTCGGCTTCGTCGCGGTCGCCGGCGTGTATCTTGGCGCCGCCGACTGGGTGGCACAGAAAATAATCAATTTCATTCTGTAGGCCGCCATGTCTGTTCATCCCTCTGAGGCCCCCTAGGAGCCCAATGTTTCGTTGGTACGTAGTCAACACATACTCCGGTCATGAGAACAAGGTGAGGCACAACCTCGAACACCGCATCGTGTCGCTCGGGCAGCAGCGCGCCGTGCGCCAGGTGGTGGTGCCGACCGAGTCGGTGTCGGAGATGAAGGACAACCAGAAAGTGACCGTCGAGAAGCGCACGATGCCCGGGTATGTGCTGGTGAACATGGAGCTCAACGAGGACTCGTGGGGCGTCGTGAAGGGCACGCCGGGCGTCACCGGCTTCGTTGGCGCCGCGCAGGAGCCGGTGCCGCTGACGCAGATCGAGGTCGATCGCCTGCTGCACAAGGAGGTCGCCACGGCGCCGCGCACGCGCGCGCAGTTCGCGATCGGCGAGAACGTCAAGGTGGTGTCGGGCCCGCTGTCGGACTTCTCGGGTGAGATATCCGAGATCAACGACGACGCCGCCAAGCTCAAGGTCCTGGTATCAATCTTCGGCCGCGAGACCCCGGTCGAGGTAGGCTTCGACCAAGTCAAAAAGCTTTAGACCATGGCCAAGAAGGTACTCACAACCATCAAGCTCCAAGCCCGCGCCGGGCAGGCATCCCCCGCGCCGCCGGTCGGCCCTGCCCTGGGTCAGCACGGCATCAACATCATGGAGTTCTGCAAGGCGTTCAACGCGCAGACGCAGTCGGAAACGGGGACGATCGTGCCGGTCGTCATCACCGTCTACGAGGATCGCTCGTTCACGTTCGTGACGAAGACGCCGCCCGCGGCGGTGCTGATCCGCGAAGCGCTGCGCATCGAGAAGGGCTCGGGCGAGCCCCACCGCACGAAGGTCGGCAAGCTGACGCGCGCGCAGCTGGAGGCGATCGCCGAGCGCAAGCTGCCCGACCTCAACGCGCACGACGTCGAGCACGCCTCGCGGATCATCGCCGGCACCGCCAGGTCGATGGGAGTCGAGGTCGAGGCATGACCACCCACCACTCCCGCCGCCACGCCGAGACCCGCGCGAAGGTCGATCGCGAACGCGAGCACGCGCCCGCGGAGGCGATCGCGCTCGTCAAGAGCCTCGCGCGCGCCAAGTTCGACGAGTCGATCGAGGTGCACATCCGCACCGGGCTGAACGTGCGCCACGCCGACGAGCAGCTGCGTGGCACGATCGCGCTCCCCAACGGCCTTGGCCGCGACGTGAAGGTCGCCGTGTTCGCGCAGGGGGCGAAGGCCGTCGAGGCCGAGGCGGCGGGCGCCGACGTGGTCGGCGGCGAGGACCTCGCGCAGCGCATCCAGGAGGGCTTCGACGAGTTCGACGTGGCGATCGCCACCCCCGACCTGATGGCGGTGGTCGGCCGCCTCGGCCGCATCCTCGGCCCCGCCGGCAAGATGCCCAACCCGAAAGTCGGCACCGTGACGATGGACGTCGCCAAGGCCGTCGAAGAGTCGAAGTCGGGCAAGGTCGAGTACCGCACCGACCGCACCGCGATCGTGCACCTCGTGATCGGCAAGGGCTCCTTCGAGGAGCGCAAGCTCTTGGAGAACTACGCCGCCGTGGTGGAAGAGCTGATCCGCGCGAAGCCGTCCGCCGCCAAAGGGCGCTATCTGCGCACGATCACGCTCGCCTCGACGATGGGCCCGGGCGTCAAAGTCGACCCTTCCCGCACCCGCGATATCGTTGAGGACTCGCCCGCGGCAGTCGCGGCCTGAGGTGGCGCCGCGGTGTGATACAAGACGCTAGGGAGCTTCGGGTTACCAACCGAGTCGGATCGATACTGACCTCTCTCTCCCTGACCACCTTGCAGTGCCTGAGACGCCCGGCGTCGAGATAGAGCCCAGCCACTTCCACCCACCGGCAACCTAAGACCCCCGGCCGCCGGCCGATCTTCAACAGAGCGAGGATCGCCCACCGGCAGAAGCCCGGGACAGGAGCCCCATGAACCGAGACCAGAAGGCCGCGGCGATCGCCGAGATCGCCGCCGACATCGAAAGCTCCCAGGCGGTGTTCGCCGTCGACTACCGCGGCATCTCCGTGCCGCAGGCGGCGGAGTTGCGCGCCAAGCTGCGCGACGCCGACGCGGTGTTCCGCGTCGTCAAGAACTCGCTCACCGAACGCGCCGCCGATCAAACCGGCGCCAAGGATCTCAAGCCGCTGCTGCAGGGGCCCACCGCGCTGACGTTCGTGCGCGGCGACGCCGCCCTCGCGGCGAAGGCGATCGCCGACTACGCGCGCGCCACGCAGCTGCTGCCCTTCAAGGGGGGCTTCATGGAAGGCGCCGCGCTCGACTCCGACCAGCTGCGCGCGATCTCGCGCCTGCCCTCGCGCGAAGTGCTCT
>DATMMB010000052.1:0-14093 GCA_035569895.1 Solirubrobacteraceae bacterium
GCTGGCGAACGACTTCTCCAGCTCTGACTGCACGCTGTTGGTGACGAGCGCTTTGTTCGGGGCCGTGGCGACCGCGGAGGCAACGGCGGCGGCGTAGCCGGCGGTGAGGATCGCGCCGAGGATCGACTGCATGATCGCGCCGCCGAGGTCGCGCTGCAGGTCGGCCGTGCCGGAGGCCATGCCCGCGCGCTTCACCGGCACCGAGCCGGTGAGCGAGTGCGAGGCGGGGGTGCCCGCGAAGCCGACGCCGGCGCCGACGAGCGCGTAGGCGAGGCCGACCTTCCAGTAGGCGATGTGGTCTTCCCACAGCAGCAGCATCGTGAGGAAGCCCAGCAGGCAGAAGGCGTAGCCGATCAGCAGCGTCAGCCGAGAGCCGTGCGTGTTCACGAGCTTCGCGGAGCGCGGGGCAATCAGCACCATGAACACGGCAGCGGGGAGGATCGAGAGCCCGGAGTCCAGCGTGGAGTAGCCGAGCACGTTCTGCAGGAACTGCTGGCCGACGAACATCGCGCCCATCAGCGTGCCGAACACGATGATCCCGGCGCACGCGGCCACCCAGAAGACCTTGCGTTTGGCGACGGCAAGGTCGTACAGCGGCTCGCGCGCGCGGCGCTGGCGAATGATGAACGCGCCCGTGGCGGCGATCGCGATCGCCGCCAGCCCGATCGCCAGCGTTCCCTTGCCGGGCACGGGTGCGAAGTTGATGCCGAGCACGAGCGCGGCGACGAGCAGCACCGAGAGGATGCCGCCGAGGTTGTCGACGGCGTCGCTTGTCTCGTTGACGTGGGCCGGCACCAGGCGCCACGCCATCACGAACGCGATCAGCGCGAGCGGCAGCGTGATGAAGAACACCGAGCCCCAGTGGAACTGTAGGAGCAGCGCTCCGGAGAGCAGCGGGCCGAGCGAGGAGATCGCGCCGCCGATGCCCGACCACAGCGCGATCGAGCGCGTGCGCGCCGGCCCCGACCACAGCGCGGTGATCAGCGCGAGCGTCGTCGGGAACGCCATCCCGGCCGACAGCCCGCCGATTATGCGGGCCGCCAGCAGCACTCCGATCGTCGGGGCGAGCGCCGCCAGCAGCGATGCCGGGATCGAGAGGCCCATGCCGAGCAGCAGCATCAGCTTGCGCCCATAGCGGTCGCCGATCGCGCCGAGGTACAGCACCGAGGCGGCCAGCCCGAGCGAGTAGCCCACCGCGACGAGGTCGAGTTCGGTCTGCCCCGCGTCGAACGCTTTGCCGATGTCCGGCAGCGCGACGTTGGCCACCGCGAGGTTCAGGTTGGCGACCGCGGCGACCGCGATCAGCGCCGCCAGCACCCAGCCGCCGCGCGCGGGGGCGGTGGAGCCCGTGGCTGCGCTGGGGCCAGCGGCTGCGCTTGAGCGCGCGGCAGCGGAGTCGCTCGACGCTTCGGCGGCGCTCGCCATAGTGGCGATCCTCGCGCTCGAGCGGGTGAACGCAGGTCATCCCGAGGGGGTGATGAGCGCTCACCCGCCGGCCGGCGATGCTGGCGGCGCAAACATCTTCGTCAGGATCAGGAGGACCGCCAATGTCCAGCACGATTCCCGAGCCGGGTGCGCCCGGCGCTCGTTACCAGTCCGAACCGGCACCCGTCAACGGCTGGATCATCTTCGCCGGTGTGATTATGCTGATCGAGGGTTTCCTCGACGCGATGTGGGGATTGGCGGCCGTGATCAACAACGAAGTGATCACCGTCGGCGGCCACGGCGTGATCGTGTGGGACATCTCCGCCTGGGGCTGGGGCCACCTGATCCTCGGCACGCTCGTCGCGCTCACCGGTCTCGGGCTGCTCGCCCAGCAGAGCTGGGCAAGATGGCTGGGCATCGTCTTCGTGTCGCTCGACCTGCTCGTGCAGTTCGGCACCTTCACGCTTTTCCCGCTGTGGTCGATCATGATCATCGCGATCGACATCCTGATCCTCTACCAGCTCACCGCGCGCTGGGAAACTGCAGCGTAATAGAAAGAGGTGAACGATGATCCGCAGGCGCAGGCCGATAATGCGGGGGGCGATGGTGGGCGGCGTGGGCTACATGGCCGGCAAGTCGGCCGCCAACCGCGCCGCGGGCGAGCAGTCGCAGGACGAGCGGCTGGCCGAAATGGAAAGCCAGCAGGCCGCCGCGAGCGCCCCCGCGCCGGGCGGCGCGCCGGCCGCCGCCGGCGCCAGCACCGTCGAACAGCTCAAGCAGCTGGCGGAGTTGCGCGACAGCGGCGTGCTCACGCCTGAAGAGTTCGAGCGCGAGAAGCAGAAGATCCTCGCCGCCGGATGAGTGGGGTGGCGGGGAGCGAGATGCTGGGCAGCGTGCCCAGGTGTGAGATGAAAGAGGGGGCGAATCGACGCCCGGGCCGCCGCGAGCGGCCCGGCGACAGGCCAACCAGGAGGTGAACCGATGATCGGTCCCGTGCAGTTGATGGTCGTGGGCTTCGACCAGCCCGATTTTCGCGGCGAGGTGCTCGAACAGTTGCAGAGTCTCAGGGAGGCGGACATCGTCCGCGTGATCGACATCCTCCTCGTCAACAAGGACGCCGACGGCGTCGTCACCACCGGCCAGATCAGCGACCTCTCCGAAGACGAAGCCGAGGAGCTCGGCGAAGTGGTGAAGGCGCTCGTCGGCCTCGGCGAGATCGCCGGCGGCGACGCCGAGGGTGCCGCGGCGCTGTGGTCGCGGGAGGGCGGTATCGGCGAGGACGACCTCGTCGACGTGCTGGAGGAGATCCCGCCCGACACCGCGGTGGCGATCGCGCTGCTCGAGCACCGCTGGGCGCTGCCGCTGCGCGAAGCGATCGGCCGCGCTAGGGGCTTCCCGATCCTCGACACGTGGGTGCACCCGCGCGATCTCGTCGAGGTCGGCCTGCTCGCCGCGGCCGAGGCCGAGCAGCTCAGCTGAGTTTCATTCCTCCAAGAACGCGTCGCTGTGCACGGTCACCGCCCAGATGATCAAGGCATCGACCACCAGCATGATCGCCGACCACACGGGGTAGGCGCCGATCGAGAGGAAGTTGAGCATGATCCCGAAAAACGCCAGGGTGCCGGCGATGATCGCGCCGCCCGCGCGCCGCGACATCACCAGGAGCGCGCCGATCGCCTGAATCGCGCCGACGACGATCGCGACCCAGCCCCACGTGTTCAATTCCGACCACAGCAGGCCGCCGCTGACGAAGTACTGCTTGTTGCTCAACGCCGCGATGCCCCAGATCACGTTGAGCACCCCGACGATCATCAGGTACACGGCGACGAACGTCGCCCAGCCGCTCGACGAGCGGTATTCCGGGTACTGCGGATTGGAAGTTGGTGCGCTCACCCTGTCTCCTCCAGTTCGTTGACTGCGGCCCGAATCGTCGTTGTGCTGCTCGAATCGTCGTTGCTCGGCGGGTGAGCGGCGGTCATCCCCGGCGGGTGATGTCCTCTCACCCAGCGCCTGGCGAGACTGCGTGCAACGCATGTCCACCCACGCCTTCATCAGCCCCGACGGCGCCCCCGAGGCGCAGGAGCCGCCCGGCTGGGCATGGTTGATTCTGCTGCTGGTCGCGCTCTGCACGCTCGCTGTCGGCGTGCTGCTGCTCGTCTCACCCCACCGCACGCTGAGCGTGCTGGCGGTGATCGTCGGGATCTACCTGCTCGCGGTGGGGGCGCTGTGGATCGTGGCGAGCATCTTCGTCAAGGAGCTGCGCGGCGCCGCCCTGTGGCGCGGGGTGCTCGCGTTGATCGCCGGCGCGATCGTGATCAGGCATCCCTCCGACAGCATCACCGTGCTCGCGCTCGCGGTTGGGATCTTCCTGCTGGCCGCGGGGGTGTTCGAGCTGGTCGCCGCGGTCGAGCAAGCCGAGCGGCGCGGCTGGCGCATCTTCGAGGGGATCGTCGATCTCGCGGTCGGCGTCCTGATCATCTCCTGGCCGCAGTTCGGCGTGTACACGTTCGCGATCGTGCTCGGCATCGTGCTGCTCGTGCGCGGCGTGATCGAGGCATGGTTGGCGGTGATGGGGTTGCGACTCTCGCGCGGCGAGCACCGCGGCAGCTCGACGCTCTCGCCGGCGTAGCCGGGCGCGCGTCGCGGCGTTGCCGACCCTGCCGCGCCCGCTGTCTGCGACCCGATCGGCGCGCTGCGGGCGATCCTCATCCCCGTTGGGTGACGACCGCTCATCCTCTCCGGTCATAGCGTCGTCTGTGCAATCGACATCGGCCGCAGCGTCCTGGGCGTGACTGTGTGCAAAGGATGCGGTCCTGGCTGGACCGGCAATTCACCACTCAAGGAGACTGGCGATGGCGACACTCACCGTCTGGAAGTTCCCCACTGCGAGCGGCGCCGACGAGGCGGTGCGAACGTTGGAGCAGTTGCAGACCCAGGAACTGATCAAAGTGCACGACGCGGCCGTCGTCAGCTGGCCGGCGGACAAGAAGAAGCCGCGCACCAACCAACTGCACAGCCTGGTGGGCACCGGCGCGCTCGGCGGGGCCTTCTGGGGGCTCTTGTTCGGCTTGATCTTCTTCGTGCCGTTCTTCGGACTGGCGATCGGCGCCGCGGCCGGCGCGATCGGCGGCTCGTTCGCCGACGTGGGGATCGACGACGACTTCATCAAGCGGGTGCGCGAGCAGGTGACGCCCGGGACCTCGGCGCTGTTCGCGCTCACCTCCGACGCGGTGATGGACAGGGTGCGTGAGGCGTTCGGCGACTTCAAAGCGGAGCTTTTGGAGACCAACCTCTCATCCGCGGACGAGGCGAAGCTGCGCGAGGTGTTCGCGGAGGATTGATAGGCGAGGCGCGGCGTGGTCGGTGTGACTCAGGCAAGCTACGAGATCCACATCAAGGGCCGGGTGAGCGACGAGCTGCTCGGCGCCTTCGAAGGGATGGACGCCACCGTGCAGTCGGTCGAGACGGTGCTGCGCGGCCCGGTGATCGACCAGGCCGCATTGCACGGCCTGCTCGACCGCATCCAGGCGCTCGGCCTCGAGCTGGTGGAGGTGCGGCGGCTGCCGAAGGGGTAGGCGCCGGGTGGCGGGATCTGGCGATGTGTCAGCCAACGTTTGGTTTGCCGGGTTGATGTCTCCGGGGCCCGGCGAAGCCGCGGCGGGAGCGTGTCACATCCGCTGCATCACCCGCGGGCGCTTGATCCCCGCGGGGAGCAGCCCGAGGCGGCGGGCCTTCTCGACCGCGTCGGCGCGGCCGTTGGCGCCGAGCTTGCGGTAGATGCTGCGCAGGTGGGTCTTCACCGTGTTCAGCGACACGAACACCTCGGCGCCGATCTCGGCGTTGGTTAGCATCGTCGGCAGGTAGCGCAGGATCCGCTGCTCGCGCTCGGTGAGCGGCTCGGCGGGTGTCGCGCCCGCCGTGGGCGCCTCGCCGACTCCGTCGAGCAGCACCTCCAGCAGCGCGGGGTGGGCGGTGCCGCGCTGCGCGTGCAGCTCCAGCAGCTGGCGCACCGCCGGGCCGTTCAGCAGGAAGGCGTCGCGGAAGGGCTCGCGCTCGGCGAGCTCCAGCGCGCGATCGAGCGCCTCCGTGGCGGCCTGCGTCTCGCCGCAGGCGTGGTCGGCCACCGCCTGCAGCACCCATACCTCGAGCATCGTCCCGGGCGAGGGCGGTGGCGTCTGCGCGGCCGCTGCCGCGCGCGCCCGTGCGAGCGACGCGCGCGCCAGCTGGGGCTCGCCGTCGTGCAGCTCGACGCTCGCCTGGCGCACCAGCAGCGCGGGGCTGTCGGGCGTGCGCTGAAGCGCCGCCGCGAGCGTCGCGCGCGCCTGTTCGACCTCGCCGGCGGCGAGCAGCACGCGCGGCTCGGCGGCCGCCAGCACGCGCAGCAGGAAGGCGGGCGCGGGCACGCCGTCGGCCAGCTCCGAGCGGATCGCGCTCAGCTTCAGCACCCCGGTGGCCGCCGAGCGCTCGCCGGCGGCTGCGAGCGCGAACGCCTGCATCATGCTCACGGTCAGCCGCGTCGGCGGCTCGGCCGTGTCGGCCGCCTTCGCCGCGCGCGCGAGGAGTCCTTCGGCGCGCTCGAACTCGCCCCGCCGGTAGGCGCAGGCACCCGCCGCCAAGCCGGCGGCGGCCGCCGCCGGCCCGTCGCACCAGCCGCGCTGCTCGCTCAGCGCCACCGCGCGCGCGCTCTGCTCCTCGGCGCGGGTTAGCTCGCCGCGCAGCACGTGCACGACCGCCAGCTGCGCGAGGCAGTCGAGCGCGATCAGCTCGTGTCCGTGCTCGCTCGCGAGCGCCAGCGCCTCGTTCAGGTTGGCGACCGAGCCGCTGACGTCGGCGCCGCTCCACAGCAGCGTCGCGCCGAGGTCGCCCAGCGCCAGGCTGCGCAGCGCCGTCCAGCGATGGCGCGAGCACCGGTGGGCGGCGACGCTCAGCTCCGCGGCGAAGCGCTCGGCGTCGCCGGCGTGCACGCGCAGGCGCGCCTCGCGCAGCGCGACGGCGGCGAGCAGCGCCTCCGGCGGCGTGGGCGCCTCGCGCGCGATCGCCAGCAGCCGCCGCGCATCCGGCAGGTCGCCGTCCTGCAGGCGGCTGCCGGCGGCCGCAGCCGCCACGCGGGGGTCGGCGGCGATCGCCGCCGGCGGCAGCGCCGCGATCGGCCCCCGCATCGCCG
Source organism: Solirubrobacteraceae bacterium (assembly GCA_035569895.1). Taxonomy (GTDB): domain Bacteria; phylum Actinomycetota; class Thermoleophilia; order Solirubrobacterales; family Solirubrobacteraceae; genus Palsa-744. The sequence continues at coordinate 6,590 of DATMMB010000052.1, forward strand.
CTGCGCCGCCCTGCAGGAACAGCTCCAGCCAGTGTGCGGCGATCAGGCCGCTCGCGTGCTGCCAATCCGCGCCCGCGAGCGCATGGCGGATCGCGGGCATCGCCTCGCCCTGCTCGGCATACCAGCGCGCCGCGCGCCGGTGCAGGAGCGGAATCTGCTCGGGCTGTGCGTGGCGCAGATGCGCGCGCAGCAGCTCCGCGAACAGCGGGTGGTAGCGATACCAGCGGCCGTCCGCCGTGGTCGGCTGCACGGGCGCCCCCAGGCGTTCGAGCTCGGCGAACGGCTGCGTGCCGCCCTCGCGCACAGTGAGGGCGTCCGCCAGCTCCGGGCTGACGGCGTCCACCAGGCAGGTGTGGAGCATGAACTGGCGTGTCTGCTCGGGCAGGCGCGCGAGCACCTCGGCGATCAGGTAATCGGCGACCGCGCGGTCGGTGCCGGCGAACTCGGCCAGGAAGCGCGCCGGCTCGGGGTGCTCGCGCAGCGACACCGCCGCCAGCCGCACCGCCGCCGGCCAGCCCTCCGTGCGCGTCCACAGGGTCTCCAGGTGCTCGTGTGCGAGCGCCAGCTCCAGCTGCTCGCACAGCGCCGCCGTCTCCTCGCGGTTGAACGCGAGGTCGGCGATGCGCAGCTCGGTGAGCGCGCCACCGGCGCGCAGCCGCTCGACGTGCAGCGGCGGGTCGGCGCGGCCGGCGAGCACGATCCGCAGCTGCTCGGGGGCGTGGCGAACCAGGAAGTCAAGCGCCGCCGTCGCCGCCGGGGCAGTGAGCTCGTGCACCTCGTCGAGCACCAGCACGACGGGGCTGGGCAGCTCGGCGAGCGCGTTGACGAGCAGCGCCAGCAGCCGCTCGGCGTCCGCCCCGGCGGTGGATGGGAGCCCGCCGAGCGGGTCGCCGCCGGGGAGGACCGCGCCGGGGGCGCGCAGCGCGCTGAGGAGGTCGTCGAGCAGCCGTGCCGGGTCGTTGTCGTCGGCGTCCAGCGACAGCCAGCAGGGCCGCCCGGGCAGCTCGCGCGCCGCGATCCATGAACAGAGCAGCACCGTCTTGCCCGCGCCGGCGGGGGCCGACAGCAGCACCACGCCTTCGCGCACGCCCTCGTCGAGCACGTCATACAGCCGCCCGCGCTCGATCAGATGGCGTGCCGGTGGGGGCACCAGCAGCTTCGTAGCGACCGTCGGAGATAACTTCTGAGCGGATCGCAAGAACCCAGGTTTACCACTTTTTCTGAGAATCCGGTCCGTGGTCGCCCGCATGTGTGACCGTAAGAACGTGCACTCTGAGGCGAGCGCATTTTGATTAAGGGCTCGTGAGCCCTAACGTGCACGGCGTGCCGGCCACAAGGAGGCGACGGCTGGATCGGCGGCTGCTGCGCGAGAGTCGCGCCGCCCGCGCGCAGCTGCTGCTGGCGGGGGCGCTCGGCGTGGCGATGGCGCTCACCGTCGTGGCGCAGGCAGCGCTGCTCGCGCACGTGATCGCGAGCGCCGCCGTCCACCACACCGCGCTCGAGCGGCTCACCGGCGCGCTGGTGGCGCTCGCTGGCGTGATCATGGCGCGCGCGCTGCTCGCCGGCGCGTTCGAGAGCTCGGGGCGGATCGGCGCCACGCGCGTGATGAGCGAGCTGCGCGGGCGTTTGGCCGAGCAACTGCTCGTGCGCGCGCCGATCGGCCGCGCCGCCGATCGCACCGGCGAGCTGGCGGCGGCGGCCGTGCAGGGCGTCGACGCACTGGAGGCGTACTTCGCCGGGTACCTGCCGCAGCTCGTGCTGGCGGCGGCGGTGCCAGGCGCGATCCTCGTATGGGTGCTGGGGATCGACGCGATCGCCGCGGGGCTGCTGGCGCTCACGATCCCGCTGTTGATCGTGTTCATGATCCTCGTCGGCAAGGGCGCGCAGGCGCGGGCGCGGGCGCGCTGGTGGGCACTCGCGCTGCTGAGCGGTCACTTCCTCGACGTCGTGCGCGGCCTGCCGACGCTGCGCGCGTTTCGTCGCGAGACCGCGCAGGCGCAAACGCTCGAGCGCGTCGGCGAGCACTACCGCGCGGAGACGATGGGGACGCTGCGGATCGCGTTCCTCTCCGCGCTCGTGCTGGAGCTGTGCGCGATGGTCGGCACCGCGCTCGTGGCGGTGACGATCGGGCTGCAGCTCGACGGCGGTCACCTCGGGCTGCAGGCCGGCCTCACCGTGCTGCTGCTGGCGCCCGAGCTGTACGGGCCGCTGCGCGCGATTGGCCAGCAGTTTCACGCGAGCACCGACGGGATGGCGGCGGCGGAGCGGATCTTCGCGGTGTTGGACGCGCCGGCGGCGCTGGCCGCGCCCGAACGGCTCCTCGCGCCGGGCGCCGTCAACGCGACCGGGACCGCGACGGTCGGGGGCATATCCGTGGCCGTCTCCTCGCCAGCCGCGACGCCGGACGCGCGCGAGCCGGAGTCCGCCCCCGACCCGGCGAGCGAGCCGCTGCGTTTCGAGGGAGTGTCGTTCGTCTACCCCGACCGCCCCGAGCTGGTGCTCCACGGGCTCGATCTGGAGCTTCACCCCGGCCGCGCCACCGCGCTGGTGGGCGCGACAGGCGCTGGCAAGAGCACCGTCGCGGCGCTCGCGCTGCGCCTCGCCGACCCCACCGCAGGGCGTGTCAGCTGCGATGGGCGCGACCTGCGCGAGATCGCCCCGGAGGCGTGGCGCGCGCGCGTGGCGTGGGTGCCGCAGCGCACGCGCCTGTTCGCCGGCGCCCTCGCGGAGAACATCGCGCTCGCCGCGCCCCGCGCCCCCCGCGCGCGGATCCTCGCGGCGGCGCACGACGCGGGCCTCGACGAGCTGCTGGCGCGGCTGCCCGACGGTCTCGACACCCGCGTCGGCGAAGGCGGCCGCGGCCTATCCGCCGGCCAGGCGCAGCGTGTGGGCCTTGCGCGCGCGTTCCTGAGCGGCGCATCGCTGGTGGTGCTGGACGAGCCGACCGCGCACCTCGACGCCGACACCGCCGCCGCCGTGGGCGCCGCGATCGAGCGCCTGGCGGCGGGGCGCACGATGCTGCTGATCACGCACGACGCGCGGCTGGCGCGCATCGCCGAGACGGTGGTGACGCTGGCGGCCGGCCGTGTCGCCGAGACCCCCGTGCGGGCGCTGGCATGAGCGGCGACTATGCGAGCCTGATCGCGGCGGCCCGCGCGGGGGGCGCCGAGCGCCGCCGGCTGGCGCTCGCGATCGCGCTGGGGTTCGGCGCGGTGGTGGCCGCCGGCGGGCTGCTGGCGACCTCCGGGTATCTGATCTCGCGCGCCGCGCAGCGTCCGGAGATCCTCGCGTTGAGCGTCGCGATCGTGGGGGTGCGCGCGTTCGCGCTCGCCCGCGCGGTGCTGCGCTACGGCGAGCGGCTGGCCTCACACGACGCGGCGCTGCGGCTGCTGGGACGGGTGCGCGCGAGCTTCTACCGTCGCCTCGCGCCGCTCGTGCCGGGCGACCTCGGCGCGGCCGGCGCGGTGGGGAGCGCGACGCGCGGCGCCACGGGCATCGATCCGCACGCGGGCCGCCGCGGTGGCCCGGGCGAGGATCTCGGCGGCGGCCCGCGCGGCGGCGATCTGCTGTCGCGCTTCGTCGGCGACGTGGACGCGCTGCAGGATCTCTACCTGCGCGCGCTCGCGCCCCCGATCGTCGCGGCGCTCGCGATCTGCGCCGCCGCCCTCGCGGCGTGGCTGATCCTGCCGGCGGCCGGCCCGGTGGTGTTCGTCTGCCTGCTGCTCGCCGCCACCGTCGTGCCGGCGCTCGCGGCGCTGCTGTCGGCCTCGGCGGGCCGCCGCCAGGCGCCGGCTCGCGCGGCGCTGACGGACGAGCTGGTGGAGACGATCGCGGGTGCGAGCGAGCTCGCGGTGGCGGGCCGGGCGGGCGAGCGGATCGCGCGGCTGCGCGCCGCCGATGCGCGGCTGGCGCGGCTGGCGCGCCGCGACGGGCTCGCCGCGGGCGCGGCCACGGCGCTCGCGTCGGCGGCGACGGGCGCGAGCGTGGTGGCGGTGCTGTTGGTGGCGGTGCCGGCCGCCCACTCCGGCGCGCTCGCGGGCGTGCTGGTGGCGGCGCTCGCGCTGCTCGTGCTCGCCGCGTTCGAGGCGCTCGCGCCGCTGCCGCTCGCGGCGCGGCGCATGCACGCCTGTGCGCGGGCGGCGGGCCGCCTGCAAGAGCTGACCGACCGCGAGCCGTCGGTGCGCGACCCCGCGCGGCCCCGCGCGCTGCCGGCCGCCGGCGAGTTGGTGGTGCGCGACGTGAGCGCCCGTTACGCACCGGAGGAGCCGTGGGTGCTGGAGCACGTCAGCCTGCGCCTCGCGCCCGGGCGGCGCGTCGCGCTGGTCGGCCCGAGCGGCGCCGGCAAGACCACGCTCGCGCAGCTGCTCGTGCGCTTCCGCGACCCCGACGCCGGCGGCGTGAGCATCGGCGGCGTCGATCTGCGCGAGCTGACGCAGGAGGACGTGCGCCGCGCGGTGACCTACGCCGCGCAGGACGCGCACCTGTTCAACACCACGGTGCGCGAGAACGTGCTACTCGCGCGGCGCTCGGCGAGCGAGGCGGAGCTGTGGGAGGCACTGGCCGCGGCCGGCGCGGCGGAGTGGGTGAGGAGTCTCCCGGACGGCCTCGACACGCTCGTCGGTGAGAACGGCGCCGTGCTCTCCGGCGGCCAGCGCCAGCGGATCGCGCTCGCGCGGGCGCTGCTGAGCGACGCGCGCTTGCTCGTGCTCGACGAGCCGACGGCGCACCTTGACCGCGCGAGCGCCGCGGCGGTGATGAGCGACATCGTCGCAGGCGCGGGAGAGCGCGGGGTGCTCGCGATCACGCACTGCGACGTGGCGGCGGAGCTGTTCGACGAGTTGTGGGAGCTGCGCGGTGGTATACTATACAAAGTAAAGTAATGGGGACGTGTAGGCTTGGGGCGGCAGGCGGAGAGTGCGCGCAGACACCACGCGAACACGCGAAAGGACGGCAATGGCGGACATCGAGAACACGATCATCGTCGGCAGCGGCCCCGCCGGGTACACGGCGGCGCTGTACACAGCGCGCGCCAACCTGAAGCCGCTCGTGATCGAGGGCTTCGCGTGGGGCGGGCTGTTGCAGCAGACCACCGACGTCGAGAACTACCCAGGCTTCGCCGACGGGATCATGGGGCCCGAGCTGATGGGGCACATGCGCGCGCAGGCCGAGCGCTTCGGGGCGCGCCTGGAGACCGACCAGGTCGAGCGCGTGCAGCTGGCAAGTGGATCGGATCACGCCCACCCCGGGGTGCACAGCGTGTGGGTGGGTGACACCGAGCACCGCGCGCGCACGGTGATCCTCGCGATGGGCGCCGAGCACAAGCGGCTGGGGGTCGCCGGCGAGCAGGAGCTGAGCGGCAAGGGTGTCAGCTATTGCGCCACCTGCGACGCGGCCTTCTTCAAGGGCGTGCCGACGATGATCGTCGGCGGCGGCGACTCGGCGATGGAGGAGGCGATCTTCCTCTCCAAGTTTGCCTCCAAGGTGGTGATCGTGAACCGCCGCCCGGAGTTCCGTGCCTCGAAGATCATGCTGGAGCGCGCGCGCGCGCAGCAGAACATCGAGTTCCTCACCCCCTACACGATCAAGTCGTTCCTGCCCGGCGAGGGCGGCGCGCTGGATCGGGCGCTGTTGGTGGACGCGGGCAGCGGGGAGGAGCGGGAGCTCGAGATCTGCGGCGCGTTCATCGCGATCGGGCACGAGCCCCAGTCGGAGCTGGTGCGCGGACAGGTGGAGGTGGACGACAACGGGTACGTGATCACCGAGGGCCGCTCCACCCGCACCAACCTCCCGGGCGTGTTCGCCGCGGGCGACCTCGTCGACCACACCTACCGCCAGGCGGTAACCGCCGCCGGCAGTGGCTGCCAGGCGGCGCTCGACGCCGAGTGGTATCTGCGCGACACTCCGCAGGTGCCAACTCCGGCCGGGATCCCCATTGGCGACCTCGCCGAGGAGCAGTGGGCGCGGCCGGAGGCCGTTCAGACGGCCGGCGGGGAGTAGCCGGAGTCTGACGCCAGCCGGCGCAGCGCCGGGGCAGTGCGGAAGCGCTCCTCGCGGTAGGCGTGCCACAGCTCGTCGAGCACCGCCAGCACGTTGTCGAAGCCGAGCGCGCGACCCCACGAAAGCGGGCCGCGGGGGTAGTTCATGCCGAGCGTCATGCCGGTGTCGATGTCCTCGACGCTGCCCACGCCTTCGCCGAGCGCGAACGCGCACTCGTTGATCACTTGGCACACGATCCGCGGCAGCACGCCGCCGGGGGAGGGGGCGACGCGCGCGGTGTGCAGGCCGAGGCCGCCGAAGGCGCGCTCGCCGGCGTCGCCGGTGACCTCGACGAGCGCGAGCGGCAGGATCGCGTGGAAGGGCTCGCCCGCGACCGTGCCGCCGAGACCCGCGACGGCGATCGTCGGAGTGCTCCCGCCGGGGATCGTCGGGCTGCTCCCCTCGCCTGCGCCGCCGTCGCCCGGGCTGCCGCGGGCGCCACTGTGGTGATCGGCGCCCCCGTCACCCGCGCTGCCATCGCCCGCGAGCGCGCGCAGCGCATCGGCCAGCGGGCCGGCGCCCTCCACGACCGCGCCGGCGGTGCGCGCCGGCTGGCCGAAACGGGGATTCGCGCGGCTTCGGTCGGGGTCGGGCGGGCGGTGGGCGTCGCCGGAGTAGTCGTAGTAGCCGCCGCCGGTCTTGCGCCCGTGCAGGCCCGCGGCGACCATGCGCGCCTGGATGGGGGAGGGGCGCCAGCGCGGCTCGCCGAAGGAGAGGTCGTAGAAGGAGCGCGACACGTCGAAGCCGGTGTCGACGCCGACGAGGTCGGAGAGCTCGAACGGGCCCATGCGAAAGCCGCCGCCGAGGCGCACGATGCGGTCGATTGTGGGCACATCCGCTATGCGCTCGCCGAGCAGCCGCAGCGCTTCCAGCCCGAACGGGCGGTTGCAGCGGTTGACGAGGAAGCCGGGGCCATCGGTGGCGCGGATCGTCGTCTTGCCCATCGCCCGCCCGGTGGCGTCGGCGAGCGCGAGCGCCCGCTCGCCGGAACGGATCCCCGCGATCACCTCCACCAGCCGCATCAGGGGAGCGGGGTTGAAGAAGTGCATCCCCACCACCCGCTCGGGGTTGGTGGCGGCCGCGGCGATCCCGGTGACGGGCAGCGAGGAGGTGTTGGTGGCGAGCACGCACTCCTCGCCGACGATCGCCGACAGCCGCTCGTACAGCTCGCGCTTAAGCTCCGGCAGCTCCGGCGCGGCCTCGATCACCAGCTCGCACGGCGCTAGCGCCTCCAGCGCGTCCGCCACCTCCAGCCGCGCGCTCGCCGCACTCGCCTGCTCGGCGGAGACGCGGCCTTTCTCCGCTTCTTTGGCGATGCCCGCGCGCACCCGCTCGGCCCCCCGTTGCAGCGCCGCGGGGATCGGGTCGTGCAGCAGCGTGCGCGCGCCGGCGCGGCAGGCGAGCTGGGCGATGCCGGAGCCCATCGTGCCCGCGCCGAGCACGCCGATGACCTTGGCGGGGGATGTGT
>DATMMB010000053.1:0-6644 GCA_035569895.1 Solirubrobacteraceae bacterium
AACCGTCGCAGCCGAACAAGCGCAATCCTCGGCCGAACATGAACCGTCATCGTCAGCCACCAATGAAGTTCCTCTGGTCGAATCGCCACCAGTTGCTGAAGACCATCCTCCCACGGGCGAACAGACGACACCGGTAGCCGAACAGACCCCTCCCACAAGCGAGCAACCTCCCGCCGCCGAAGAAACTCCTCCCGCTCACGAACAGAAGACCACCGAAAAACAGGCCGGCAAGGCGGGTGGGGAAGCGAGCTCGGAAGAGCGGGCAACCGAAGGGACCGGGGACTCGCAGCCGCCCGCCGGCGCTTCGGGGTCGGACCACAAAGAACCGGCAAACGAAGTCGTGCCCGCGTCCTCGACCGCCGCGACGGCTTCGGACACAGCCACGGCAATGCCCGTCATCTCGGTGCCTTCAGGGGAAAGTCAGCCGTCGGTCACGCTGGGAGCGCCGAGGACCTCGGCACGCCAGGGCCGCCAGGTGAGCCACGAGCTCGCATTCGAAGCATCGATGATCACGACAGGCTCAGTCGGTCGCTGGCTGCACACCCTGGCAACATCGTCGGTCTCCATCAGCGCCCTCGCCGCCATCGAGGCATCGCCGGCGGCGATGATCGCGACAGGAGCGCTCGCCCGCGATCGGGACGGTGGCTTTGCGATCGAGGGTCATACCTCCGCCCCCGCCCCGGCGCCCGGCCCCGGCCCCGCACCGGGCGGAGCGGGCGGTGGATCGGCCGCGGGAGGGGGCTCGGGCGCCGCCTCCTCGGCGTCGTCGATACTCGTGAACGCCCTGCTCCAAGCGGCTCCCAATGTGATGCTGCGGCTGTGCGTGCCCCAGCCATCGTGGCACACGTCGTTCTTCGCACTGTTCCCCGAGCGACCGGGCTAGCTCCTTACTCGGTCTCTTGGCCACGCGGCCCGGATCACCCGATCCACGCCGATTGGCTACCGGTTCGAAGATCTTTTGAAAGGAGCTGTACTCGTTATGAAACCTCATCTGACATCGCCGTTGACGACGATAGACGGGCACTCGGGCAACCAGGACAGGACGGCGGAAGTGCGCGCGCATCCAGTCAGCATCGGCGATCGTGCCGGCCAGGCGCAGGCGGTGCACGCGCGTCCGCACCTGACGCTCGCGAGCGTGCCCATCTGGAGGCACAAGCTGATCCTGACGGGCAGCCTCGACCACCGCACGGTGGTCGAGCTCGAAGACGAGATCGAATGTCTATGCGAAGAAGGCGTGACGACCATCACCCTCGACCTGCGCCAGCTCGACGCGGTTGACTCGGTCGGGGCCAAGGCGATCGCATGCCGTGGCGCGGCGTGCGTGAGGCGAGGACGCGACTTCGCGGTGGTGCCAGGCTCGCCCGTCGTCCGCCGTGTGCTGGCCGAGGCGGGCGCGGAGAGCCTGCTCGCGGGCGATCCGGGTGAGACATACGTTCTCCGTCGCGCCACCGATGCCTCGGACAGCTCGCCCCGCGACACGTCGACCGTGATGGTCAAAAACCTGTAACGCGGCCGCGCTCAACCCGCGGGACACGTCGAGCTGTGAAAGGCGGCGGGGCGCACATGTGCTGGCCAAAACGGGACCGATTAGAGCGACACTCGCTTCGCTCGCATCCCCGAATCGGCCAGCGCCGAAGGCGCGTGTCTACCGGCTTCGGTCGACCCGCCGCATGCGGCGGGTCTACAGGTGGGCGCATGCGCCCACCTGCGGGGCGGTGCATGCACCGCCCCGGGCCGGGCCACATGTGGCCCGGCCCCGTCGGCACATGTGCCGACGGGGACCCCGCACATGTGCGGGGTCGAGGCCCGGCCACATGTGGCCGGGCCAGCCCTGGCGCATGCGCCAGGGCTCTCCCCACTGTCTATGCCGCCACGGTAACGAGCATCGCCTCAGCAGGCGGTGGGGGCAGACGCTGCCCCGGATGCAGGATATGGGCGAGCAGCTGCAGACCGTCGATCAGGCGCGGCCCGGGACGCGAGAAGTACGCAGAGGCGTCGACCGCGAAGATGCGCCGGGCGCCGACCGCCGCCAGCTCCCGGACGTACGCGCGCGCCTCGGCGTGCGCTCGCGGGGCATTTGCGCGCGCCACCAGCGCCGCGCCGCGCTCCCGGCGGCCGGTGGCCCGTGCCAGCGTGTCGACATCGCGGAGCGTGTCGTGCAGTGTGTGCGGGTCCAGCGACCACCGTCGGGCGCGAGGGCATGCGCTCGGCCAGCTCGCGCACCTCGCCGTAGGAGATGGGTGCCGCCGCCAACCCACCGCCAACCGCCCGAACAATCGAACTGACCCATCTTGCGCAACCCACGGGCGGCATGTAGTGTGCCGGCCATGGCGGCATTCGAACGTGTGAAGATCCTCTCAATCGACGGCGGTGGCATCCGCGGGATCATCCCAGCCGTCGTGCTCGCGGAGATCGAGCGGCGGACCGGGCGCCGCGCGTGCGAGCTGTTCGACCTGATGGCAGGCACCTCTACGGGCGGCATCATCGCACTGGGCGTCGCGGTGCCCGACCCAAAAGAGCCGGGGCGCCCACGGTGGAGCGCGCAAGACCTCGTAGGGATGTACGAAGAAGAGGGCCCGAAGATCTTCCACCACTCGCTGCTGCGCACGATCGACACCGTCGACGGGCTGTTCGGAGAGAGATACGACGCGAGCGGCCTGGAAGCGGCACTTTCGCAGTACATGGGCGAAGCGCGCCTGCCACAGGCGCTCACCAGGTTGCTGATCACCTCCTACGACATCCAGCACCACGAACCGTTCTTCTTCAAGAGCTTCACGCCCGACCCCCATCCCACCGCGACCGCGCCGCGCGAGGGCGTCCCGCGGGACACGGGTGTGCCGCCCCAGCCGGCGGACTACCCGATGAGGACGGTCGCCCGCGCGACCTCCGCCGCGCCGACGTACTTCGAGCCCGCGGACGTGACCGCCGTGGAACCGCCGCCCGACGGACCACCGGACTACGTGCTCGTCGACGGCGGCACGTTCGCCAACAACCCCGCGATGTGCGCCTACGCCGAGGCGGCGCGCAACCACCCCGGCGCCGAGCAGCTGATCGTCTCGCTCGGCACCGGGCGCCTGACGGAGTCGATCTCCTACGAGCGGGCGCAGAAATGGGGGCTCATCCAGTGGGCGCACCCGCTGCTGGACGTGATGATGGACGGCGCGAGCGCCGCGGTCGACTACCAGCTCGACCAGCTGCTGGGAGCCGACCGGGGTCATTACCGCATGCAAACCGTGCTCGCAGGCGTCAGCGACAGCCTCGACGACGCCAGCCCCGCGAACATCAAAGGGCTGCGCAAGCTCGCCGAAGAGTTCCTCACGCGCAACGCCGCGCGGGTGGAGCAGGTATGCGAACGCCTCACGGCGAACCCCTGACGGCCCTTACAACCGACGACCGGGGGGTCCCATGAAGCCGTCCATCGCGCGACCCACGCGGCGCCGGCCGCCGCCGGCCCGCCGCCCGCCTCACAGCGGACGTTCACGGGGCAGCGGCTCACCGTGGGGCGAAGACGATGCGACCGGGAACCCCCGTGCTTATCGCAGTTTGCCGAGCACTTCTGTGGTTTTCCCGGTCACTTCTGCGACCGTGCCGTGCACATGTTCGACGACTTCTTTGGCCACTTCTTTGACGACTGCTTTGACTGTACCGTCGGCCGCTTTGCTGGCGGCCTGAGCTTCTTCGCTAGTGCCGGGCCCCGCTTTGCCCGTGCCACTGCCAGCGCTCGCTTCGCTCGTGGCAGGAGCTTCTTCGCTTTTTGCCTTAGCTTCTTCGCCTTTTGCCTTGGCTTCTTCGCTTTTGGTGGGAGCCGCTTCGCCCGAGCCTTTGCTCGGGCTTCCGATGTTGCCTGGGGCGAGAGACGCTTCAGCCTTGCCTTCGTTGGGATCTTCGCTCTTGACGACCACCACCCATGCGCGCCCGCCGGGTTCCGCACGCTGGCCGGGAACCGTGGCAACCGTGCGGGGAACCGTGGCGACCGTGTGGGGAACCGAGGGTCGGGCCAGAGCGCCAGCGCCAGCCGGCGCTCCGTCGCGCGCCACCGGCACGACCGCGGCGTGCGGCACGCCGCGCGAACGCCGACTTCCTCCCGTCACGGCCGCGCTTGCGGCTGGCGCCCGTACCGGCACCAAACCGGCGATTTGAGCCCGTGGCCCGATCGTCGAGCCCGCGGTGGCCTTGGCCGAATGGTGTTTGGCGACCGGCAACCCAAACATGGACGAGGTCATGGCAGCGCCGCCGACGAAGGCCGCAACCGCGGCCACTTTGGCCGTCGAGGCGACGCTCGCGGCGCTTCCGCCGAGCCATGACACGACTCGTTCCGGCAGACCCGCGAGGAATGTCCAAAAGGCGAGCGGGCGTCGACCGGCGTAATGGCCGCGGAACGCACGCACGACGGCTGGGTCGAGCCTCGTGCCCGCCTCATCCCGGAGGATGTCGATCGCCTGCTTATGTGGACTCGCGGGCCGGTAGGGACGTTCAGAGGTAATGGCGTCGAAGGTGTCGGCGACGGCGATGATCCTTGCTCCGAGTGGGATGTCCTCCCCGGATAGGCCGTCCGGATACCCGGTGCCGTCGAGGCGCTCGTGATGGTGCTCGACCATCGCCGTCAGCTCCAGATCGCGGAGCGTGGCAGCCATCAGCGCGCCGTCGCCTGGATGCCGCTTGATCACCTCGTACTCCTCGTCGGTGAGCGGACCGGCCTTGCGAAGGATCGCCTGCGGGGTCTTGATCTTCCCGACGTCGTGGATGGCGGCCGCGGTGCGGATCCGGGCAACATCGGCGCGCGGGAGGCCCATCCGCCTGGCGATCATCCACGCATGCCTTGCCACCCTGCGGGAGTGACCATGTAGGTGCGGGTCGCGCGTCTCGATCCCCGCGACCAGGCGCTCCAGGAGCTTGGCGCGCTCCTTGGTGCTCATGCCGTCCACCTCGCGGCTCTGCGTTTCGCTCATCGGCCCGAGCGTGTCCAGCGCGGACGCCAGTCGATGCTGGGCGCGCAAGCGATGCAGATACCCCCAGATCATCAACTCGCTGAACAGCAGGTCTTCAGAGCCGGGGCGCTTCTCCCACAGTGCGCAACCCAGCTGCGAGGCACAGAGCGAAAGCCCCATCCCGAGGGGCACGCACAGGATCGCGGACGATATCGCTCCTGCGGCGCGCAGCCACCACACGATCGCGATCGGAGCACCGGCGACGAGCAGCGTCGCGACGGCGACCTGGGCGAACCGCTTGAGGGATGGCGCCAGCCGCTGGCTTCTCAAGATCGACCACCGAGCCTCCGCCATGCTGCTCGAGGACTGGGCAGCAACTCGACACTGGGAGCGCGCCAGGCGCCTGGCCCCAATGCTCCGGGGTTGACGAGGGCGAACTACGTGGGGCGTCTGACGATCTCCACCTGCCATGGGACCAGCCGAATCTGTTGGGTCGGCAACCGGGCGGTCTCGGAGAGATCCCTGGCTTTGCGTCCCCGTCTCACGACGGGTTTGCCCAGAGCGACAGTTTGCTTGGCCCTGACCTCGACTGCTTATTGGATGGGCTTGAGCATTCGCTTTCCGGGTTGGACACATTGGTCGACACGGCCGCCCCTTGCGGTTGGGCGCCCATCGCGTCGAGCTCACGCGACCACTCCGCCGTGAGACGCTCGTGCTCAGCCCTGCCCTCCTCGAACGCAAGCAGCGACGAAAGCGGGATCTTCCAGTGGCGGGGCTACGCTCTGCTCTGCGACGCGCTCCCAGATGTGGCGTCGCCACGTGACCAGTCGCGGGACTGTCAGTTTCTTTGTGTAAATGGCTTGGTTGGTCATGAACCTGTGGTTCTAGTTAGTGGCGGTGAGTCTGTCGCCGTAGTGGATTGCCAGGGCGTTGAGGACTCCCTTCCGGTTGTTGATCCGGCCGGTCATGTTCTCACGGTTAGCTCGCCGTGTCGTGGCGACGAGGTAGAGGACCTTCATCGCGGCTTGCTCGTTAGGGAAGTGCCCCCTGTGACGAACAGCACGGCGGAACCGGGCGTTCAAGGACTCAACAGCGTTTGTCGTATAAACGATCCTGCGCAGCTCGACGGGGAACTCCAGGAATGGCACGAACTATCAGCGCGCCCGCCTCGTCGAGTTGACCCTGCAGATCGAAGTACAGCCCGTCGCGCACAAGCGGGACGAGCTCGGGGGAATGGTGATGATGTTCATGGCCGCTCTGTTAGTCGGCCGAAGGAACCGCCCAGCGAAGCCATGAGTGGACCTCCGCACCCGAGAGGGCTACGGTTGATCCGTGGCCTCCGAAGCAGCGACTTCGGTTGTCCACAGGCCGGGCGGGTGCTACCAACACTCGCCCGGCCACACGATGTTCTGGTTTGAGCGGCAGAGCAGAGCAGAACTCGCGCCGGACCTCAAGAGCCCTCTCCACCGACCGCACGCGCCGGGAACAGCGGCGATCGAACTTCGCCGGAGCTTTGTGGGAAGAATGTGGGAAAACGGCCGTTTCGGACCTCCCCGAGCCTCCTCCCAGCCCACAGAAAAGCCGATCGCGGTAGGGACCGCCGTTGCTGGCGGCCCCCCGCGCAGATCCCAGCGTGCGGGACTACCGCACTGGGCTCCTCCCTTGGGTTTTGGCGTAGAACCGCGTGTCGGGCCAGGGATGCTGGATGCGGGCGGG
>DATMMB010000054.1:0-15339 GCA_035569895.1 Solirubrobacteraceae bacterium
AGGAGGAGGAAGAAGAGGAGAGGCGGGGTCGCCGAGCGGCGTGCCCGCGGTGCTGGTGAGCTCCTCGGCGGTCGGCTACTACGGCGCGCACAGAGAGGAGCCGCTCGATGAGGAGGCGCCCCCCGGGAGCGACTTCCTGGCCAGCGTGTGCGTAGCGTGGGAGGGGGCGGCGCGCGCGGCGCAAGAGCTCGGGGTGCGCACGGTGCAGGTACGCACCGGCGTGGTGCTCGACCCGCGCGGCGGCGCGCTCGCGAAGATGCTGCCTCCGTTTCGCCTCGGCCTCGGCGGCCCCGTCGCCGGCGGCGCGCAGTACGTCTCCTGGATCCACGTGGATGATCTCGTCGGCGTGATCGGAGCGGCGCTCGCCGACGAGCGCTGGTCGGGCCCGGTGAACGGAACGGCGCCTACGCCGGTCAGCAACCGCGAGCTCTCACACGCACTCGGCAGGGCGCTCCACCGCCCAGCGCTGCTGCCGGTGCCGGGCGCGGCGCTGCGACTGCTGTATGGAGAGATGGCGCAGATCATCACTGGCGGGCAGCGCGCGCTGCCCGCCAAGCCGTTGATGCTCGGCTACGAGTTCCGCTATCCGCGGCTCGAGGAGGCGCTGGCGGCGACGCTGGGCGGCGAGTAGCGGGCGGGACGGACACGGACACCCAGCCCGACCCCCCGGCCGCACGATATCGCCCGGCCGGGCGCCGCGAGCCCGATCAGCTCGGCGGCGGCAGTTCGAAGACGCGGTAGAACACCAGGCGCCCACCGCGGACACGGTCGACGGCATAACGCGAGAGGGTGGTTTCGCCGTCGGGCAGCACCGAGTAGCGGCCGAGCACCGAGTCGCGGTTGCGGATCGCGAAGAACTTGTGGATCACCGTCTCGCGGTCGTCGCCGTGGCGGCCGGCGCGGCGGATCGCGAGCAGCACGGCGCTCATCGCCTCATACCCGTACAGCGCGTACGGCCCGGCGGGGCGGTGAAAGCGCGAGCGGTACTCGCCGAGCACGCGCTGCGCGGGGGGCGGGTAGAGCGACAGCGCCAGCAGCGGTGTGGCGATGTAGGCATGGGCGGCGGCCGCGCCGATCTGCTTGGCGAACGACGGTTCGGCGAGCGCGCTCGGCCCGAGCAGTCGCAGGTGAGGGTCGGCGGCGTGGAGTTGCTGCCACAGCGCCACCACCCCGGCGGTGGGCGCGCCGCTGAAGAACACCGCGCGCGCCCCGCTTTCGAGCACCTTGTGAACCTCGCCGGCGTATTCGGTGGTGGAGGTGTCGATCTGGTCTTCGCCGAGCACCTTGATGCCGGCGCGCTTGGCGTCTTCGGCGAGGATCGCCGCGAGCGGCGCGTCGAAGGGGTCGAGGTCGTCGATCACGTACACGCTGGGGAGGTGCAGTGCGCGCAGCAGCCGCACCTGCGCCTGCGCCTGCACCGGGTCGCCGGGCTGCAGGCGCACGAACGTGCGCTGACCGGTGGGATAGAAGCGGTAGGGTTCGTCCTGTCCAGCGTCCAGCGAGGAAGTGAGCCCCACATAGGGGCTGGCGGGGCTCACCTGCAGGATGCCCGCCTCGTTGATGAACGACAGCGACACCGCCGTCGCGGCGGAGTCGAGCTCGCCGATGTAGGCGATCGTGGAGGTGTCCTGGGCGGCGACGCGCGCGTTCGAGGCAGTGATCCCCGGGGTTGCTTCACCGGTGCCCGGGTCGGCGTCGTCGAGCGAAGCGTAGTCAATGTCGAAGCGCCCCACGCGCCCTCCGACCTCGGCGAGCGCGAGCTTCTCGCCGTTTTCGATTTCCAGCGACGCGCCGGCGTCGGCCCCCTGGAAGGGCAGGCTGGAGTAGACCGTCAGGTGGTTGCCGGGGAGCGTGCCGGCGGTGGACACCCCCACGCCGCCGCAGCCGCCGAGAGCGGCGAGCGCCAAGAGGAGGACGAGCCCCGCAAGGGCACGTAGGGCGGCGGCACGCGGCGGGAGCGCCGCCGCGGCCGGTGCGAGCGACGATCCCGGCCACGTGGAAGGGCGGGCGGGAAGCTGTGGCGCAGGTTCGCGGGGACGGCGGCGAGGCACCGTCCGCTCAGACGTCGCTGTGGCGGCGGCCGGGGAGGTAGCCGGCAAGGATCCGCATGCAGGCGCCGACGAGCATGATGAGCGCGGCGAGCATGAATGCATCGAACCCCTTTGCGCCCAGCGCCCAGAGCACGATCCACACGACGAGGCCGGCGGTGATGGCGGCGATCAGTCCCATCGGCTGTGAATCCTATCTGCCGGGGGAGCGGCGCGTCGCGCTGCTCGACCACTTCACAAAATGAATGGTTGGAGTCCGCCAGAGGTACATGCAGCACCGCGCGCCAGCCACCTCGCCGACCCCAGCCGACCGCCCTATCCCCTCAACCCCGCCGCCAACTCGGCGACGAGCGCGCCCACCGCGGCAGCCGGGTCGTCGGACTCACCGGCGGCGCGCACCAGGCGCGAGCCGACGATCACGCCGTCGGCGCCGGCGTGGGCGGCCTCGCGAGCCTGCGCCGGTGTGCCGATCCCGAAGCCGAGCGCGACCGGCACGGTGGTGGCGGCCTTTGCGCGGGCGACCACCTCGGCGAAGCGCTCCGACAGCGCCGCCCGCTCGCCGGTGGTGCCCACCACCGACACGGTGTAGAGGAACCCCCGTGCGCGCGCGCCGATCTCCCGCAGGCGCTCCGGCGGCGTGGTGGGCGCCACCAAAGGCACGAACGCCACCCCGTGCGCGTCGCAGGCCGCGAGCGCCGCGCCCGCCTCCTCGTAGGGCAGGTCGGGCACGATCAGACCGCACGCGCCGGTGCGCGCGAGCCGCTCCACGAACGCCTCGACGCCCGGTGCGAGCACCATGTTGGCGTAGCACATCAGCACCACCGGTATGCGCCCGGCGAGCGCGCGCGCCACCTCCAGCACGCCTCCGAGATTGGCGCCGGCGGCGAGCGCGCGCGTCGCGGCTTCGTGGATCACCGGGCCATCGGCGAGCGGGTCGGAGTAGGGCACACCCAGCTCGAGGATGTCGGCGCCCGCGTCGACGCACGCCTCGCCGACGCGCAGCGACTCCGCGAGGCTGGGGAAGCCGCCCATCAGGTAGGGCATCAGCGCCGCTGGCCGAATCGGGGATGCGAGCGTAGCGAGTGTCTCCCTATTCGGTCGATGCGCGCGCGCGGCGGCGAATGCCGCGGCGATTCGCTCGACGCCCGCAAGGTCACCCGTGGCGGGGACTTCGCGCCCGCCGACCCGCCCGCCGGAGCGCGCCAGCGCGGAGGCACCCTCCCCCCTCCCATCCGCGCCCCCACTCATGAGCGGGCGAGCACCTCCGCCAGATCCTTGTCGCCGCGACCAGAAAGGCACACCAGGTCCAGGTCGCTGTCGGCCGCGGCGGGGGGACGATCGCCGGCGGCCGGAGTAGGGTGAGGTGCGTCCTTGCCGCCGGTCCTCGTTTCGGCCACTCCGAGCGTGAACGCGAGCGCGTGCGCGGTCTCCAACGCCGGGATGATCCCCTCCAGACGCGCCAGCTCTCCGAAGGCGGCGAGCGCGTCGCAGTCGCTGACGGCGACGTAGCGGGCGCGCCCGCTGTCGCGCAGATGGGCGTGCTGGGGGCCGGTGCCGGGGTAGTCGAGGCCGGCGGAGATCGAGTGCGCTTCGATGATCTGGCCCTCCTCGTCCTGCATCACCGCCGAGCGCGCGCCGTGCAGCACGCCCGCGCGCCCGCCGACGGTGAGCGGGGCGCCGTGGCGTCCCCCGCCGCCTGCGTCGATCCCCTCCCCCCCGGCCTCCACGCCGATCAGCTTGACCATGGGGTCGTCGAGGAACGCGGTGAAGATCCCGAGTGCGTTGGAGCCGCCGCCGACGCACGCGATCACGCGCCCTGGCAGGCGCCCCTCGCGCTCCAGCAGTTGCGCGCGCGCCTCCTCGCCGATCACGCGCTGCAGGTCGCGCACGAGCGCCGGGTAGGGCGCCGGGCCGACCACCGAGCCGATCACGTAATGGGTGCTCTGCACGTTGGTGACCCAGTCGCGGATCGCCGCCGAGGTCGCCTCCTTGAGCGTGCGCGCACCCGCGTCCACCTCGTGCACGGTGGCGCCGAGCAGTTCCATCCGCTGCACGTTGGGGCGCTGGCGGCGGGTGTCCTCGGCGCCCATGTAGATCTCGCACTGCAGGTCGAGCAGCGCGCACACGGTAGCGGTGGCGACGCCGTGCTGGCCGGCGCCGGTCTCAGCGATGATCCGCCGCTTGCCCATCCGCCGCGCCAGCAGCGCCTGGCCGAGCGCGTTGTTGAGCTTGTGCGAGCCGGTGTGGTTGAGGTCCTCGCGCTTGAGGTACACCTTTCGCCCACAGCGCTCGGAAAGCCGTCGCGCGTGGTAGAGCGGCGTCGGGCGCCCGCCGAAGTCGCGCAGCAGACCGTCGAGCTCTGCCCGGTAGGCGGGATCCTCGCGCGCCCGCAGCCACGCCTGCTCGAGCTCAGCGAGCGCGGGCATCAGCGTCTCGGGGACGTACTGCCCCCCGTACTGCCCGAAGCGGTGCTCGATCAGGGTTCGCGACAAAGTAAATGGCGGATTAGGGCCCGCCCACCCGGTGGATTCGTGGATGGGATGCGACGCACGCGAGCGCAGCCGTGCTTGTAGCACGGCGAGCATCGCGGGTGGCGTAGACCGCCACGAAGCGGCCGCACCGGCCCGTCAGATACCTTGTTGTGGACCCTTACGCTCACGCGGGCGAGACTACCGGCACCGCGCCGCGTACCGCGGCGAAGAACGCACGCAGGCGCTTGGGGTCCTTACGGCCAGGCGCCTGCTCGGTGCCGCTGGCGGTGTCCAGTGCGAACGGCCGCGCGCGGTGCCCGTGGGCGGCGGCGGCGAAGTACGCCGCGGCGGCGTTCTCCGGCCCGAGCCCCCCGCTCAGGATCAGCGGCACCGAGGAGCGCCGGGCGGCGAGCAGGCCCCAGTCGAACGCCTCCCCCGTCCCCCCGCGCAGACCCCGCTTGCCAGGCGCCGTGGAGCGCGCGTCGAGCAGGTGAAAATCGGTGTGGAAGCGCTCCACGTCGCGCACCTCTCCCAAGGACGCCACCTGCACCGCCTTGATCACCTTCGCCCCCGTGCGGTGGGCGGCCTCCGCGCAGTAGGCGGGCCCCTCGTCGCCGTGTAGCTGCAGCAGCGTCAGCCCCAGCTCATCGCTGGCCTGCACCACTTCGTCGAGCGGCGCGTTGACGAACACCCCGCACAGCTCCACCTCGCGGCGCAGCGCGGTCGCGATTTGCAGCGCCTCATCGGTCGCGCATGCGCGGGGGGAGTGCGCGTAGAAGACCATGCCCACCGCCCACGCCCCCAGCTCGACCGCGAGCTCGGCGTCCCGCAGGCTGGTTATGCCGCAGACCTTGATCTGGGGATCCGTGTCGGGCATGAGCCCACTCTACGACGAAGCGCCCGCAGACGCGGGCGCTTCGATGAGCCAGCAATCTGCTCACTGGCCACCACCCGTGTAGCGCGCGCTATTCGGGGGTGTTGGGGTTGGGGATCGAGTTGGGCCGCTGTCCGAGCGTGACAGTGACGCTCTTCTTGGTATAGCCGCCGCTGCCCGACTCTCTATACAGTTCGAGCGTGACGGTTTCGCCGGGCTTCTTGGTGCCCACGTAGGTGGCGAGGCTTTCCGAGCTGGTCACCGGTTTGCCATCGAAGCCGACGACGATGTCGCCGCCGACGGAGACTTCGTTGCCGCCGATTTTCGCTTCGATGTTGCCGGCGTGGAGGCCGGCCTTGGCCGCCGGGCTGCCCGCTTCGACTTTCTCGATCAGCGCGCCGCTCTTCACCGGCAGGTTAAGGCTGGCGAGCGAGCCGTCCACAGAGAGCATCACCACGCCCAGGTACGCAGTCTGCACGCCGCCGTTCTTCTCCAGTTCTGGTAGCTCCTGCTTGGCCGTGTTGATCGGCACCGCGAAGCCGATCCCAATGTTGCCGTCGCTGCCGCCGCCGCCCGTCTCGATCTGCGAGGTGATGCCGATCACTTCGCCTTTGCTGTCCAGCAGCGGCCCGCCGGAGTTGCCGGGGTTGATCGGCGCGTCGGTCTGCAGCACGTTGTCGATCGTGAAGCCGTTGGGGGCGGTGATCTCACGCTGAAGCGCGGAGATCACGCCGGTGGTGAGCGTGCGCGAGAGGTCGAACGGGTTGCCGATCGCCACCACCGGTTCGCCGACCTCGACGGTGTTCGAGTCGCCGAGCGGGAGCGCGTGCAGCGCGAGCCCTTCGGTGGGGATCTTCAGCACGGCGAGATCCTGGGAGGGGTTCTTGCCGATCACGTGGGCTTCGACGGTCTTGGAGTGTTCGAAGCTGACGGTGACCTTCACCGCGTTCTCGACCACATGCCAGTTGGTGAGCAGCGTGCCGTCGGCGTTGATCACAAAGCCCGAGCCGGTGGCGGTGCCCTGCTGCTGGCTTTCGCCGAAGCCAAACGGCGATTCGGTTTGGCGGACGATTGTGGAGGTCACGTACGCCACGCTGGGCGCCGTGCGTTCGTAGATTTCGTGCGCGCTCAAGCCGCCGCCACCACCGCTGCGCGTTGGGATCGCCGAGGGCGAGGAGGCCGGGGTGGTGCTCCCCGGCGCGGCGGACTGCACCTCTGTGACGGTCTTGCTGGACGAGCCGAGGCTGCCCCCGGCGGCGAGCACCGCGACAACGATGCCGCCCCCCAGCAGGGCGGAGAGGAACGGGACGAAGAACAGCCGTTTCATTGCGATTGGCGCTTGGCACTCGCGGCCGGCGCGCCGAGCAGGGTCGCCGAGCGAGAAGCGGTGGGCGATGGGCAGATAAGGGTCATGCGGGACAGCATGGCCGGCGGCGATGAAGGCGATCTAAAGGGCGACATCGGCATCTCTAAAACTTCGCGGCCCGCGAGCCAAGGGAGGCACGTGCGCCCGACAACAGCTCTCGCAGCGCCGCGGCGGGGTCGAGGGCGCGCATCAGCGTCTCCCCCACCAACACCGCGTCCACCCCTCGCTCCGCCAGCCGTCGCAGCTGCCCGGGGGCAGCGATCCCCGACTCCGAGACCACGCACACGCCGTCGGGCACCGCCTCCAGCAGCGCGAACGTGCGCTCGACATCGACGCTGAAGTCGCGCAGATCGCGGTTGTTGATGCCGATCAGCTCGGCCCCCGTGTCGAGCGCGCACACAAGCTCCTCGCGGTCGTGCACCTCCACCAAGACCTCAAGACCGAGCTCGCGCGCAACCTCGTGCAGCTCGCGCAACGCCGGCTGGTCAAGCGCCGCGACGATCAGCAGCACCGCGTCGGCGCCCGCGGCGCGTGCCTCGTGCAGCTGATAGCGATCGACGATGAAGTCCTTGCGCAAGATCGGCAGCGCGCAGCGGGCGCGCGCCGCGCGCAGATCGTCGAGCGACCCTTCGAAGTGCGGACCATCGGTGAGGATCGAGAGCGCGGCGGCGCCGCCGCGCTCGTAGGCGGCCACGATCCCAGCGAGATCGGGGTCCTCGCGCAGCGCTCCGGCGGAGGGGGAGCGGCGCTTGAACTCGGCGACGATCGCGATGCCGGGTGCCGTGAGCGCCTCCCGCAACGAATGCCGGGCGCCGGGCGCGTCGCCGGAGCCGGTGCCCGCTTCGGCTTTGGCTTCCAGCGTGTGCACCGGCAGCTCGCGCTTGCGCCGCTCCACCTCCGCGCGCGTGGAGGCAAGTATCTGTTCCAGCACCGTGGCGCTCAAGTGGCCGCCTCGGCCGGCGCATACCGACGGCTGGCGTCGACGTACTCCTCAAGCGCCCGCGCCGCGCCGCCCTCGGCGAGCGCCGCGCGGGCCGCCTCCACACCCGCGGCGATCGACTCGACCGTGCCGGCGGCGTAGATCGCCGCGCCGGCGTTGGCGAGCGCGAGGTCGGTGTGGGCGCCGGTCGCGCCTTCGAAGATCGCGCGCGTCACCGCCGCGTTCTGCTCCGGGTCGCCGCCGGCCAGCTCGGGGCTGTCGGCAGCCGCGGCGGGGACGCCCAGCTGTTGCGGGGTGAGCGTGTAGCGGCGGATCTCCGCGCCGTCGAGCTCCACCACCGTGGTGGGGGCGCAGATCGAGACCTCGTCGACGCCGTCCTCGCCGCTCACCACCAGCGCGCGGTGGGAGCCCAGCAGCTGCAGGGCTCCCGCGATCGTCTGCAGGAACGCGGGGTCGGAGACGCCGATCAGCTGCCGCGTGGCGCCCGCGGGGTTGGTGAGCGGGCCGAGCAGGTTGAAGATCGTGCGCACCGCCAGCTCGTGGCGCACCGGCACGACGAAGCGGGTGGCGCGGTGGTGGGCGGGGGCGAACATGAAGCCGAATCCCACCTCCTCGATGCAGCCCGCCACGCCGGCGGGGTCGAGGTCGATGCGCGCGCCGAGCGCCTCCAGCAGATCGGCCGAGCCCGACAGGCCGGTGGCGGAGCGGTTGCCGTGCTTGGCCACCGCGCAGCCGGCGCCGGCGGCGATCAACGCGGCGGTGGTGGACACGTTGAACGTGCGCCGCCCCCCGCCGGTGCCGGCCGTGTCGAGCAGCTCGTCGCGCGCCACCGGCACGCGCGCCGCCAGCTCGCGCATCGTGCGCGCCATCCCCGCCACCTCCTGCACGGTCTCGCCCTTCGTGCGCAGCGCGATCAGAAAGCCGGCGATCTGCACCTCCGAGCATTCGCCGTGCATGATCTGCGCCAGCACCTCCGCCGCCTGCGCCTCGCTCAGATCCCCGCGCGAGGCCAGCGCGTCGATCGCGCGGGTGAGGGTCTGGTCGGGCATCAGTCGAGAAAGTTCCTCAGCAGCCGCTTCCCCTCTTCGGTGAGCACCGACTCGGGGTGAAACTGCACGCCCTCGGCGGGCAGCGAGCGGTGGCGCAGCGCCATCAGCACGCCGTCGCCCTCGGCCGATGCCTCCAGGCAGGCGGGCAGCTCGCGATCGACGATCAGTGAGTGGTAGCGCCCCACCGTCAGCGGGCAGGAGAGACCGGCGAAGATCGTGCGGCCGTCGTGCTGGATCGTGGTGGCTTTGCCGTGCACCGGCGGGTGTAGCACCACCCTGCCGCCGAACGCCTGCGCGAGCGCCTGGTGGCCGAGGCACACGCCGAGCGTGGGCACGCCCGCCTCGGGCAGCCGCCGCACCGCCTCCAGCGTGATCCCGGCCTCGTTGGGCGTGCACGGCCCGGGCGACACCACGCAGCGCTCATACCCGCCGGCCAGCAACTCCTCGACGGTGGCGCGGTCGTTGCGCACCGCGCACACCTCGGCGCCCAACTCGCCGAGGTACTGCACGAGGTTGTAGGTGAACGAGTCGTAGTTGTCGATCACCAGCACCCTCATCGGAACCCTCGGTGCGAATTACGCTCCCATGAGCTCTCATGGCAAGCTGGACAAGGACGCAGAGAGCGAAGTGTGCTCAGCACACGAGCAATCGAGGACGCCGATCCAGCGCAGCCATGTGAGCTCATGGTCACGCCCAATCCTCCTGCTCGCATGCCAGCGCGATGGCGCGCATCGCCGCGGTGGACTTCGCCACCGACTCCTCGTGCTCGTACGCCGGCTTGGCGTCCGCCACGGTGCCGCCGCCGGCCTGGATGTGGGCGACGCCATCCTTCACCACCACCGTGCGGATGTGGATCGCGGTGTCGAGGTCGCCGTTGTAGCTGAGGTAGCCCACCGCGCCCCCGTACCCGCCGCGCTTGACCGGCTCCAACTCGTCGATGATCTGCATGGCGCGCACCTTCGGCGCGCCCGACAGCGTGCCGGCGGGCAGCACCGAGCGCAGCGCGTCCATCGCTCCCACGCCCTCCCGCAGCGTGCCCGAGACGGTCGAGACGATGTGCATGACGTGGCTGTAGGACTCGACCTCCATCAGCTCGTCAACCTTGACGCTGCCGTACTCGCAGACGCGGCCGAGGTCGTTGCGGCCGAGGTCCACGAGCATGACGTGCTCGGCGCGCTCCTTCTCGTCGGCCAGCAGCTCCCCCTCTATGCGGCGGTCCTCCTCGGGGCTCGCGCCGCGCGGACGAGTGCCGGCGATCGGCTTGGTGCTCACGTGGCGGCCGTTGACCGTCAACAGCGGCTCGGGGCTTGCACCCGCGATCTGGAAGTCGCCGAAGTCCAGGAAGTACATGTAGGGGCTGGGGTTCACGGCCCGCAAGCCGCGGTAGATCGAGAACGCCTCGACCGGGACCGGAGCCGACCAGCGCTGGGATGGCACCACCTGGAAGGCGTCCCCCGCGTGGATGTACTCGACAATGCGCGCGACGATCGCTTCGAAGCGCTCGCGCGACATGTTCGACGTGAACTGCGGCAGCGCCCGCTCACCTGCTGGCTCCGCACACGGGACGGGTCCGGCCAGCGCGCAACGCACCTCGTCGATCACGCGCGCCGCCTCGCCATAGGCCAGCTCGACATCAGGCTCGGCGTCGAGGTCAGCGTTGGCGAGAATCGTGACGGTGTGCTTGAGGTGGTCGAAGACGACCAGCACGTCGGTCAGCATCAGCGCCATGTCCGGCAGGCCCACGGCGTCAGCTGGGGGCTCGCCCAGTGGCTCGATGGTGCGCACCAGGTCGTATCCGAAGACGCCCACGGCGCCGCCGGCGAACGGCGCACGGCCGTCTTCCAGCGCCTGCGTAGGCGCCTGGCTGAAGCGCGCCACCTGCGCGGCCGCCAATGCGTACGGGTCGCCGTCGTCGCCGAGCGACCAGCGCAACACCGTGCGCGGGCGAAAGCCGATGAACGAGCGGCGGCCGAGCCGCTGCCCCTGATCGGCAGAGTCGAGCAGGAAGACGGGCTCGCCAGGCGACAACGCGCGCAGCTTCAAGAACGCCGAGACGGGCGTCTCGCAGTCCTCGACAAAGCTGTGGGTGAGCGGGATCAGGTTGTGCTCGCGCGCGAGCTCGCGCGCCCGCTCCAGACTCGGCTCGATGCTCGACGCCCCCCCGTCCGCGACGCCACCCGGCACGGCATGTTGAGCGCCTGACGCGGCGCCCTGCTCACTAGGAGCGACGGCCATCGAGCACCCGCTCGGCGTCGGCGAGGGCGCGACCGCGGCTGTGCAACAGCACGAGCAGGTGGTAGAGCACGTCGGCGGCCTCTTCGTCGACGCGCTCCTCAGACTCCTCGCGGGCGGCGCGCGCGACCTCCTCGGCCTCCTCCATCACCTTCTCACCGATTCGCGGCGGGTCGTCGAGCAGCGCCACCGTGTAGGAGCCGGCGGGGCGCTCGCGAGCCCGCTCGACGAGCGTTCGCTCAAGCGCCGGCAACGTCTCGCACGGCGCCGGCGGCTCCAGTTGGCCACGGTGAAAGCAGCTGCGCTCTCCCGTGTGGCAGGCGGGACCGGCGGGCTCCACCAGCGCGAGCAGCGTGTCGCCGTCGCAGTCCACGCGCAGCGCGCGCACCGCCTGGGTGTTGCCGCTGGTCGCGCCCTTGTGCCACAGCTCCTCGCGCGAGCGACTCCACAGGTGCAGCTGGCCGGTGGCGCGCGTGCGCCGCAGCGCCTCCTCGTTCATGTACGCCAGCATCAACACCTCGCCGGTGCGCCAGTCCTGCACCACGCACGGCAGCAAACCGCGCTCGTCGTACACCAGCTGCGCGTCGATCGGCTGCACCGCGGCGGCGTTCATAGGAGGCAGATTGTAGGCGCCGCCCGCCGGCGACCACCGCGGAAGTCATCATGCTGGCGATGTCATCGGCGCTGGAGCGCAGGCTGATCGTGGTGAGCGGCAAGGGGGGCGTCGGCAAGACGACCGTGTCGGCGGCGGTCGGCCTGCTCGGCGCGCGCCGCGGGCTGCGCACGATCGTGGTGGAGGTGACCGGCGGCGGGGAGAGCAACGAGGCCGGCGGGGTCGGCCGCCTGGCCGCCCTGCTCGGCCAAGCCGAGCTGCCTGCGCACGGCGTCGAGACCGAGTTGCGCGAGGGGCTGTGGAGCCTCGCGATCGACCGCGACCGGGTGCTCGCGGAGTGGCTGCGGGCGATCGGCGGGCGGGTGCCGGCGCGCGTGCTCACCTCCAGCTCGAGTTTTCAGTACCTGATCGCCGCCGCCCCCGGGGCGCGCGAGATGCTGACGATGGTGAAGCTCTGGGAGCTCGCCGAAAGCCGCCGACCGGCCGACCGGGCGGCGGGGGCGGCTCGACGTGGACACGAGCGCGACTACGACCTCGTGGTGTTCGACGCGCCCGCCACCGGCCATGCGCTGGCGATGCTGCGCTCGCCGCATACCTTCGGCGCGATCGCGCGGGTCGGGCCGATCGCGCGCCAGGCGCGGCAGGTGCGCGAGCTGGTGGAGGACCCTGAGCGCTCGGCCTACCTCGCGGTGACGCACGCAACCGAGATGGGGGTCAGCGAGACGCTCGATCTGCGCGAGGGCCTGCGGCACGAGCTCGGTCGCGAGCTCGACGCGCTGGTCGTCAACGGCGCGCTGCCCCGGCGCTTCGCCGCCGGGGAGCTGCGGCGCATCGCCGCATTCGATGACCGCGCCGCAGCCGGTGAGATTGACGCGACCGTCCGGAAGCCCGATGCCGGCGGTGGCGCGAGTGGCGCCGTCACCCGCTCCGCCGCGCGTGCGGCCTGGGCGGTGCACGAGCGCGCCCGCGCGCAGCAGCGTCAGCTCGCCCGTCTGCGCCGCGAGGGCATCGATGTGGTGAGTGTCCCCTTCGCCTTCAAGGCTGAGCTCGCGCTCGCCGACGTGGAGCGGATCGCCAGGCGACTCGACGCGGCGCTGTCGCGTTCCCGCGGGCGCAAGGGCGGGGCGGGCGTGAGGCGAGCGGGGTGCTCAGACCCGCAGCGCGGCTGAGATGCGCTTGGCGGCGGAGGTCACCAGCGGACCGAACGCCTCGCGCAACTCCTCGAGCGAGTAGGCGTCGGCCGGGACGGGGATGCCGACCGCGGCCAGCACCTCCTCGTCGGGCCCGCGCACCGGGGCGGCGATCGTGCGGACGCCGCTCGCGAGCTCTTCGTCGCCCAACGCGATCCCCTCCTCGCGCACACGCTCGAGCTCGGCGCGCAGCGCTCGCTTGCTGGTGAGGCTCTTCGGCCCGCACCGCGTCAGCCGCATCTCGCCGATCACGCGCTCGCGCTCGCGCTCGGGCAGATATGCGAGCAGCACCTTGCCCATCGCGGTGCACTGTGCTGGCATGCTCGCGCCCGCGCCCAGATCGAGATCGACCGCGTGCTGTCCGCGCCGCCAGCCGCGCCGCCGATCGACGTAGCGGATCTGCGTCCCGTCAAGCACCGCCAGCGACGCGGTGCGACCCGTCTGCTCGCGCAGTTCACGCAGCGGTTCGCGCGCTTTGCGGCGCAGTGTCATCGAGTCGAGCACCGACATGCCCATGTCGGCGACTCGCGGCGCCAGCCGGTAGCGTCGCGCCTGGTCTTGCTCGAGGTAGCCGAGCGCCACCAGCGTCGAGGCGTAGCGGTGGGTGGTGGAGCGGCTCATATTCAGCTCGTCGGCCAGCCTGGCGATACCCAGCACTGGCTTTTGGGCACTGAAGCAGTTGAGAATCGCAAGCCCCGCCTGCAGCGAGGAGGAGAACCGCCCACGGCGCTCCTCCTCCAGGAGCTCCAAGCCGGCCCGCGCGCCGGACTCTTCGCCGGCGGCCTTCGTCGAAGCCGACTGCCCGCTCATGCGCACAGCCCTTCCGAGCGGCGAGCGCCTGTCCGGGAGCGGATCACGTCAGCCCTGGCGCCCGCGGCCCGGTGTCGGGATGGACACCATTGCCTTCGCCGGGAGACCATGACCCGTAGGCTGACGTGTCCCTCCCGCATTGCCGGAGGGAGCGTCACGCAGCGCCGCGCCGCGCGCAATGCACAGGTGAAAATCTTCAAGCCGCTCTCCCTCGCTCTCGTCAAGTATCGCTGTGGCTTGTACGCAGGTTGGGCACTATGTATGGCAGTGTACACAGCTTGGCGGGACTGTACAACATCTGCGTAATGTGCAAGCCGGGAATCAATCCTGCAGCATGATCGCCGCCCGCACGCGCGCCGCCATATAGCCTGGCACCGCGACGATCGCCACCGCCGCCGCCGTCACGGCAAGCAAGCTCGCGATCGCCGGCAGCACGCCGACCGAGACAACCACGGGGAAGCCGGTTACCACCGCCAGCGCGTGGCTGAGCAGTAGCTGACCGCCCAGCCCGAAGAGCGCGCCGATCGCGCAGCCGACGCCCAGCAGCAGCGCGCTCTCCACCAACAGCGAGCGCCACAGCACGCCCTGGTTGAAGCCATCCACCTTCATGTCGGCCAGCCGCGGGCGCCGCTGCCAGAGCATCGAGCCCACCGCCGTCGCCATCGCGAGGACCGCGGCGATCAGCACAAGGCTCGCGATCTGCGTCAGACGCGCGAGCCCCCGCCGGCTGGCGGCGCGCAGCCGCCGTTCGCGTTCGGCGCGGGTTTCCACCGCCAGCCCCGATCCGGTCCCAGCGAGCACCCGTCGGATCTCTGCCCGCGCCGCGCGCGGCGACGCGCCAGGGCGCAGGTCGATTCCGTAAGCGCTCGCCTCGCCACCCGGCCAGGCGCGGGCGTAGTCGCTCGAGCTCATCACGATCGTTCCCGATGGCCAGCCGACGTTCGTGCTCAGGGCCGCGACGCGCAGCGCGATCGGCCGCGGGGCGGGGAGCACGAACTCCTGACCGAGATGGAGGTGGTGTTCGCTAGCGAGCGTCTGTGCCACCACCGCCCAGCCCCCCGCACGCAGGCGAGCGGTCGCCACCGCGAGATCGCCATCCACGAGCTGACTCGGTGGAACCGGCGACCTCGCGGTCGCCGGTGGCGCCGTGATCCACACGCGTCGTGCTCCGTAGTCGAGAAAGCCGCCACGGAACACGCCGACGCCGCGCACGCCCGGCAGGCGCGCGAGCGCGCGCGTCTGCCGCGGCTGGAACGGTGTGGTGGCCAGCACGTTCTGCGCGCCCGCCGCGGTGACCCACACGTCGGCCGGCTCGGCGAGATCGCGGGCGGTGCGGTCGAGGCCGCGTTGCAGGTTGCTCTGGGCACCCTCCACCGCCACGCTGCCGAACACCGCGGCGGCGCCGGTCGCGGCGATCGCCAGCGTGCGCGACCAGTTGGCGCTCGAGCGCAGCTCGATCACGGCGAGGTGGATGGCGGCGCTGCCGAGCGACCGTTGCGCGCCGTCGACCGCACGCATGATCACGCCGATCAGCCACGGCAGCGCCAGCAGCAGCGCGACGAGCAGGCTCACGATCCCGACGATCGCGGCGCGCGGCGCGCGCAGCAGCACGATCACAGTGATCGCCCAGCAGATCAGCTCTCCGACCCCGACTCTCGCCCATGTGCCCGCCCGCATCCGTATCGGGCCCGATCGTGCGAGCAGACGGCGCGAGAGAATCGCCCGGCGCAGCGAGATCAGCACGCC
>DATMMB010000055.1:0-2074 GCA_035569895.1 Solirubrobacteraceae bacterium
ATCTCCGCCGCCCATGTCGAGCGCCACCGACATGCGGGTCTCAGCCTGTTGGTTCATTAGATCGTCCAACCAGTCTGAGACCGTCTTGTCATCGGGCGACTCGGGGCGGGTGACGTTCTTCAAGAAGCTCCCCAAGGTCGCATTCGTCCTGTCGGCATCGGCCACAGCGACCTCGCGTCCGGCTTCGGTGGCGCGTTCGACGATCACGCGGACGAGCGTGGATTTCCCGCTCCCGCCGCGGCCGTGCATGACCACAAGCTTAGGCTGGTCGGTAGGCGCCAGACTATCCACCTCGGTCACCTCGGCCAGTTCAGATCGGCGGGCGCTTGCCATCGGGTTCAGTCCTCATGTTTCAGGTTGGGGTGGAGCGGACGGGGGAGGGTACTGCCGTCGAGCATAGGGGCCTCGTTGGCGGCGAGCGGCTGGGCCGAGCGGAGCTGCACTCGTTTGCGTGGCGGCGCTGGCGCCTCGAGCGGGTCCACAGAGCGGACGGGATCGACGACCAGCGGCTTGATCGGAGCAGGCTGGCGTTCACCGGTGGGGCGCGCCAGAGAGGTTGCTACAGCTGCGGCTGATGCGACGGGCGCGAGCTTGGCCCTGGCCTCCTCAAGCCGTTCCCACGCCTTCCTGAGCGTCGGCGGACGGAGGCCGCGTAGCCCACTCACGGCGGCCGTCTTTGCTAGTGCCGTCCATGGGCGTCGTCCGACCGCCAGGAGGGGTTGTATCTCGTCATAGTTCTCCTCCAGCCACCGACGCACTTCCGAGCGGCCCTCCCGCATATGCTGTTCGAGCAACCGACCGATCTTCCTAGCCATCCGCATGCCTCGTTTGTCGTTAGACCGGCGTCAACCCGCACTTAGTCCTGATTGGGACGAAAACGGGACATGAAGAGCCTGCAGAAGGGGCTTTGCCCGGAGTAGGTCTTGGGTAAAGACAATTGCATCGAAAGATGCTTGGGAGCAAATGGTAGGCATGACACTGGAAGAGCGTATAGATGGCTGGGAACGCCGACAAGAGGCGATGATCACCGCGTTGGACGGGATCCTTAATGTTGTGGAGACCATCCGCGACGCGCAGGTCGAGCTGGCGAAGTGGCTCGCGACGCCGCCATCGAGCGAGCTGCCGGAGGTGCTGAAGCAGCTCATCGCCAGCAACCACGAAGTGATCAAGCTCATGCTTCAGCTCGGCGAGAGGATGAACCGATTGCCCGCAGAGGTTGCCAGAGCCGTCCTGGCCGGTGAGGGGGGGTGATCGGCTTCGCCTCCATCGCTGGCGGCGCGCCGTCCTCGGCTGCCGCGATGACGCGGCACCTGATGAACTCAACGCTGCAACCCGACCAGGCGCGGTTGGCCGCATACTACGCGCGCGGGATGGTACGGGAGTTCGACGCACCACCCACCCGGCGGGAGCAGGAGAACGAGGCGCACGTTGCCGCGTGGCTGACGGGCGAAGTCGCGCCCGATCTGGTGCGTTTGGCAGAGCACGCCGCGGCGCCGGGTACATCATTGACCGAGCCGGAGATCGAGGACCGGCTGGTTCGAGACATCGAACGGGCGCTCGCGGTCGCAGACGGAGCCGACCCCTTGTCGGCCGAGGTGCGCGCCCTGCACGGACTGCCCGAGCCGGCGCCCGTGCCAGCGTATCTGCAAGGTTTGTCGGCGGAAGCCTTGCAGGCGCGGCGCGACCAAGTGGTCGAGCAGTGGTCGGCTGCGGCGACCGCTGCGGACTATCAGGCAGAGGCGGTGGTTGATCCGAACGCGCCTCTGGCGATCGTGCGCCATGACCTCCATCCGGCGGCCGCGATCGGCCTCGGCATCAGCCCGAGCCGCCGCTTGGCCGATGGTGAGGTGGATGCGCTCTTGGCCGGCCGGCGCGCTGACGGCGAGAAAATTGCCGGCAAGAAATACGCGATTGAGCGCCGGCTGCCAGTGGACCCGAAGACCGGCGAGCAGCGATACAGCACGCCGATCGGCTCGTACGACTTCTGCCCGACGCCCGACAAGTCCGTGTCGATCGCCTGGGCCTTTGCCCCGCCGGTCGAGCAGGCGAAAATACTCAACGCCCACCTCGAAGC
>DATMMB010000056.1:0-5917 GCA_035569895.1 Solirubrobacteraceae bacterium
TGAGGTTGAGCGGGGTAGAGACGGTGGAGACGTGTTCGCCGGAGACGACGGTGCCCTGGATGATCAGCACGTCGAGCCCCGCCTCCAGCGCGATCTCGTGGTAGCGCAGCACGCGCTGGGGGGTGAGCGAGGCGGCGACCACCACCTTCTGCGCCTTGATCTCCGCGATGCGCTGGGCGATCAGCTCGGGCTTCACCGGCTCGCGGTAGATCTCCTGCATCTCGCGCGTGGCGATCTCCTTGGGGAGCGCGGCGATCCGCTCCAGCTGCGCGTCGGCGTCCTCATAGCGGGTGAAGATCCCCTCGAGGTTGAGCACCGCGAGGCCCCCGAGCCGGCCGACGATGCCGGCGGTGTCGGGCGAGACGACGCCGTCCATCGCCGAGGCCATCATCGGCAGCTCGAACTGGTAGGGGCCGAGCTTCCAGGAGATGTCGATGTCGTCAGGGTCGCGCGTGCGCCGCGAGGGCACGATCGCGATGTCGTCGAAGCCGTATGCGCGGCGGGCTTTCTTGCCGCGGCCTATCTCTATCTCCATCCGCGCATCATTACAGCTCGCCCGGACAGGCGCCGAGGTGAGATCGCGCACAAGAGGCTCGGATATCCTCGCCGTATGAGCGACGCGAATCCGACCGGGAATGGAAGCCCGCCCGCCCACCGGCCTGAGAGTGGGCGAGCGTATGACCCACGCGCGATCGAGCTCCGGCGCCAGCGCGGGTGGGAGGCGCACGACGCCTTCCGCACGCCCATGCTGAAGGCGGAGCAGAGCGGCGTGTACATCAAGGCGTCGGCGCCGTTCACGTCCGGCAACGTGCACATCGGGCACGTGCGCAGCTACGCGATCGGCGACGCCTACGCCCGCTTCCAGCGCGCACGCGGAGAGCCGGTGCTGTTCGCGTTCGGCTTCGACGCCTTCGGGCTGCCCGCCGAGTTGGGGGCGATCGCCAACGGGGAGTCCCCCGCCGAGTGGGTCAGCCGCTGCGCCGAGCACATGACCGGCCAGCTGCGGCGCCTCGGCTTCTCCTTCGACTGGGAGCGCACGTTCATGAGCTCCGACGCGGTCATGTACCGCTGGTCGCAGTGGCTGTTCCTCACCCTGCTGGACGCGGGGCTGATCTACCACGGCAGCGGCAGCGTCGACTGGTGCGACACCTGCCAGACGACGCTCGCGACGATCCAGGTGGAGGACGGCGCCTGCTGGCGCTGCCACAACCCCGTGCGGCTGATCCAGCGTCCCCAATGGTATTTGCGCATCAGCGCCTATCTTGAGGAGAACGACCGACGCCTCGGGGAGCTGCGGAAATGGGACGACACCTCGCTCGCCAGCCAACGCTTGGTGCTGGGGCGCGTGGACGGCGTGGAGCTGCAGGCCCGCGCCGAGGACGGGCGCGAGCTGACGGTGTTCACCCCACACGCGGACGGGATCGCGAAGGCGCGCTTCGTGCTGATCTCCCCCAAGCACCCCGAGATCGAGCGCTGGGTGGCCGGCGGCGCGGTGGCGGAGCGGCTGGAGGAGATGCGCCTGGGCGGGTGGGAGCGCAGCACGCGAGGCGCAGAGGCGGTGGCGCTCGTGAACACCGGTGTTGGCGTGACGCTCGCGCAGGGCGACCCATCCCCCTCCTCCCCCCCTCCTCTCCTGCCGCTCTTGATCTCCCCGGCGGTGGACGAGCGCTATGGCGCGACGGCGGTGCTGGGGATCCCCGATCTCGACCGCACCGATGGGCTGATCGCACAGCGCCTCGGGCTCGCCGGAGCGGGAGGTAAGGGGAAGGAGGAGGAGGGGCGGGGCTCCTCGCGGCCGGCCGAGGCGGGCTCAGCCGCGGCGGCGGGCGCCGGCGACGCTGCTGGCGTGGGGCGGGACGCCGTGCACGGGGACACGCTCGCCGCGACGGTCGCGAGCGCCGACGATCCCGCTGCGCGAGCGCGCCCGGCGGTACGCTACAAGGCGGGCGACTTCTCGATCTCCCGCCAGCGCTCATGGGGCACGCCGATCCCGATCGTGTACTGCGAGCGCTGCGACACCGTGCCGGTCCCCGTGGAGCAGCTGCCGGTGGAGCTGCCGCGCGATTTGAAACCCACCGGCGAGGGCAACCCGCTGGCCGAGCGCGAGGAGTTCGTCAACACCGCCTGCCCGCGCTGCGGCGGGGCGGCGCGGCGCGAGACCGACACGCTCGACTGCCACTTCGACGCGCTGTGGCTGTGGATCCCCGCGTGCGTGCCCGCTCCCGAGCGCGAGCGCACCCTGGAGGAGATCCTGGCGCTCGAGGATCTGCGTGCGTGGCTGCCATCCGAGCGCCTGGTGGCGGGCAGCGACAGCGGCAACTTCATGTTCGACCAGCGCATCACCACCAAGGCGCTGCGCGACATCGGCCCGCTCGCGTTTCTCGCCGACGGCGAGCCGTTCGCCGGCGCGCTGATGCACGAGATGGTGATCCGCGACGGGCGCAAGATGAGCAAGCACCTCGGCAACGTGGTCGATCCCGACGAGCTGGTGGAGCGCTTCGGCGCCGACACCGTGCGCCTGGCGGTGCTGTGGGCGGCGCGGCCACAGAAGTCGCTCAACTGGAGCGACTCCGCGGTGCAGTTCTGCCAGCGTTTCCTGCACAACCTGTGGCAGTACTCCCACTCCCACGCGCGCTTCGCGCAGGCGCCATCGGAGGATGGCGAGCGCGACCCGCGCCGCACTGAGCACCTGCGCAGGCGCCTCGAGAAATGGTGCGACACGGCGGTGGAGAAGATAACCAAGGAGCTGGCCGACCTGGAGATGCACAGCGCGGTGCGCAATGTGATCCGGCTGCTCGACCGCGTCAAGGACTACGAGAAGCGCGTGATCCAGCACTCCGGCGCGCTCTGCCGCGAGGACCACGAGGCGCTGATCGACGCGCTCGGGCTGATCGCGACGATGTTGATCCCGTTCGCGCCGCACATTGGCATGGAGCTGTGGGAGGCGTCGGGTCTCGGCGCGCCGGGCTGCGATACCGCGTGGCCGGCCCCGGGCGAGTGGTCACGCCAGCCTCCCGTCGCCGAGCGCCCGGAGCCGCTGCCGGTGGCGGGCGGCGAGGAGTAGCGGATGCGCCCAACGATGGCACGCGGTACTAAGGATGCGCCCAACGATGGCACGCGGTCTCACGGATGCGCCTGCGCCGGTGATCCCGCCCAGGCCGCTCGCGCGCAGGAGCGCGAGCAAAGAGAAACAAGCGCGACAGCGGCGACGGCGGGCCGCCACACTGTGTCGATGACCGCGGCGGCGCATCGGCACCGCCAACTCTGCGGGAGTTCACCGAATATGACCATTTCGCCGACCGCCCGCTCTGCGATGATGTGCGGGGCACGCGCATGAGCACCGCAAGCGACCACGCCGGGGATCTCCAGCACACGCGCTCGTGCGCCACCGAGCTGGTGTGCCGCAAATGCGACGTGCACATGCCGCTGGCCGAGGGCGGCGCGTACTGCCCGCGCTGCAACAAGAGCCTCGACATCGACTACGACTACGAGCTGGCGGCGCGGCGGATCAAAGAGACGCCGTTGAGCGAGCGCCCGCTCAACATCTGGTTTCTGGAGGAGCTGTTGCCGATCCACGACGCCGTCGGGCCGGCGCGCGTGGGCGAGTTCGCGGGCTTCACGCCCCTGATCCGCGCCGACCGGCTGGGGGCGGCGGTGGGCTTGAACAACCTCTACCTGAAGGACGACTCCACCTCGCGCCCCTCCCTCTCCTACAAGGACCGCGTGGTGAGCATGGCGGTAGCGCGCCTGCTCGAGCTGGGCCGGCGGGAGATCGGGTGCGTCTCCACCGGCAACGTCGGCACGGCGGTGGCGGCGCTGGCGGCGAAGGCGGGGGTGGCGGCGTACGTCTTCTACCCCAACCGCCTGGAGTCCACGAAGGCGCATGCCTGCAGGGCGCTCGGCGCCAAGGTGTGCCAGGTGGAGGGCAACTACGACGAAGCCAACAAAGCGTGCCGTGCTCTGGCGGAAGCGACGGGGCTGGAGTTCGCGAACATCACGCTGCGCCCCTTCTACGCCGAGGGCGCGAAGACGGAGGCGTACGAGATCGTGCAGCAGCTCGGCTGGCGCGCCCCCGACCGGATCGTCTCCCCCGCCGCCGGCGGCACGCTATCCTCGCGCATCCACAAGGGCCTGCGCGAGCTCGAAACGGTGGGCCTCGCAAAGACGGCGGACACGAAGATC
The DNA here is from genome assembly GCA_035569895.1 of Solirubrobacteraceae bacterium. Taxonomy (GTDB): domain Bacteria; phylum Actinomycetota; class Thermoleophilia; order Solirubrobacterales; family Solirubrobacteraceae; genus Palsa-744. The sequence goes on from DATMMB010000056.1 coordinate 4,183, forward strand.
GACATCGCCCAGCCGGAGGGGTGCAACCCGATCGCCACGGCGATCCTCGAGGGCGCGTCGGAGATCAACCCGGTGAAGCCCACCACGCAGGCGCACTCGCTGGGGATCGGCTCGCCGGGCGACGGCGTGTTCGTGATCGAGGCGGTGCGCTCCCGCGGCGGCACCGCCGCTGCCGTGAGCGACAGGGAGATCTTCGCCGGCATCGACCTGCTCGCCTCCACCGAGGGGCTGCTCACCGAGCCCGCCGGCGGCACCACGGTCGCCGTGGTGAAGAAGCTCGCCGCCGAAGGGCGCCTCGATCCCGACGACACGATCGTGGCGATCGTCACCGGCAACGGGCTGAAGACGCTGTACGACCACCCGGCGAAGCCGTGGCCATCGAAGGTGGAGTGCGACCCGGAGACGATGCGCAGCGTTTTGGAGGGCTTCCAGCGCGAGTCGGGCCTAGTGGCACATCCCGCAAATTCGTAGCGGTCTGGCGGCTGCAAATCTACGCCCGCCAGCGTCCTCGGTCGCAGCAATAGCAGCACTATTGCGGCTCCCTGCGTCCTTGGCGGGCTTGATTTTCGCTCGCCAGCCCATCAACGAATTTCCCGGATGCACCACTGGAGCCGGCGAGCGCGCGGCTGCACGCGTAGTCTCTCTGGGGTGGGACGCCTCGATGAGGTAGACCTGAGCCGCTCGCTGTCGCGCGAGGAGTCCGAAAAGCGCCTGCGGGTGTTACAGGAGCGGCTGCTGGCGCTGCGGCTGGAGCTGGCGGGGCTATGCGACGACGGGCATCTCGGCCCACCGGTGTGCGTGCTGTTCGAGGGCTGGGACGCCTCCGGCAAGGGCGGCGCGATCAAGCGCCTGGTGGCACCGCTCGACCCGCGGCACGTGCGCGTCGCGGAGTTCGCCGCGCCCGACGCGACCGCCAAGCGCCACCACTTCCTGTGGCGCTTCTGGCCGGCGCTGCCGGGCTGGGGCGGGTTCACGGTGCTCGACCGCTCGTGGTATGGCCGCGTGCTGGTGGAGCGCGTCGACGAGCTCGCCGCCGAGGAGGAATGGAAGCGCGCATACGGCGAGATCGTCGAGTTCGAGCGGATGCTCACCGAAGAGGGGACGGTGCTGATCAAGCTGTTTCTGCACATCTCAAGCGACGAGCAGCTGAAGCGCTTCGAAGCCCGCGCGAACGACCCGTTGAAGAGCTGGAAGCTCTCGCCCGACGACTGGCGCAACCGCAGCGAGCGCGAGCCCTACACGCAAGCTCTGGAGGAGATGTTCGAGCGCACCGACGCCAAGCACGCGCGCTGGCACGTGGTGGCCGCCGAGTCAAAGCACTACGCGCGCGCGCACGTGTTGGAGACTGTGATCGCCGAGATCGAGCGGGGCTGCGGCCGGTTGGGCATGCGGCTGCCCGAGTCGTAGGCGCCCGGCAGCGGGGCGACAGTGCCCCGTTCGCGGGCGCCCGGGTCTCGCCCCATAGAAAAGCCCCGCCGGAGCGGGGCTTCCCTTAGCAGGACTTGACGGGACAAGTTCCGTGCCCCGGCGCTTGGTGTTGCTTCGGCCTGCTCGAGTCCTGCGTCGCTCGAGGTCTCGGGCCGGCCCACAGAGCCCTAAGAACCGGTTTCAGAAAGAGGGGTTGGTTGTTGGGGGGCGAAGTCTTCCGGTAGGTGTGCTCGACTATCGGAGGTGTCGGAGGTGCCATCACGGTTTGAGGTCGATGACGGGCTTTGGGCTGAGATTCAGCCGTTGC
>DATMMB010000057.1:0-11606 GCA_035569895.1 Solirubrobacteraceae bacterium
GCTTCGACGGGCAGCTGTCGGTGTTCAAGCCCTACGAGGGGCCCTGCTACCGCTGCCTGTTCCGCGAGCCGCCTCCCGCCGAGCTCGCGCCATCCTGCGGCGCCAACGGCGTGCTCGGCGTGCTGCCCGGCACGATGGGGCTGCTGCAGGCCACCGAGGTCGTGAAGCTGATCCTCGACATCGGCGACCCCGCGATTGGGCGCCTCTTGCTCTACGACGCGCTGGGCGCCACGCTCACCGAGGTGAAGGTGCATCGCGACCCCGAATGCCCGATCTGCTCGCGCGACCCCGACGAGATCCGCGACGAGGAGATGGGCGTGTTCCCGGACTACGAGGCATTCTGCGCCGCGGCCGGGTAGGCTGCGGCGCGATAAGCCGGCACGACGCGGTGAACGGCGACTTCTACACGATGGCGTCCGCGACGGGCGTCTAGCTTCTAATACGCCCATGGCCACGATCAAGATCCCCCCAGTGCTGCGTGCCTCCGTGGGCGGCGAGCGCGAGGTGAGCGCCTCCGGCGATAACGTCGGCGAGGTGTTGCGCGACCTCGCCGCCAACCACCCCGCCACGCAGAGCCAGCTGTTCGCCGCCGACGGCGCGCTCAACCGCTACGTCAACGTGTACCTCAACGACGAGGACGTGCGCGTGCTCGACGGGCTGGACACCGCGGTGGGCGACGGGGACACGTTGGTGATCCTGCCGGCGATGGCAGGCGGCTGATCCTACCAGCGATGAACGGCGAGATCCACACTTAGACCGCCGCGCCGCTGCCGGCCGCCAGCCTGGTTTTTCCGCCGCATCTACCTCTACGCTCCGCGTCCAAGATTTCTTTCAAGGCTCAATTGCCTTGGATTGTCGAACGATCCCTCCCGTGCCGTGAGAGCTATCGTCGCTCCCATTCCTCGATTTGGTGCCCGCAGGCGGGCTGTGCTGTCTGTGCCTTCGCGGCTCGGCGTGGCGGTGGCGGTGCTCAGTTTGGGCCCCATGCTCCCCGCCTCGGCCGCCGCGTGGGAACCCAAGGCACCCGAATACTCGATTTCGGTTGTCGAGGGCGGGACCACGGTGCCTCAAGAATCCGTCCTTTCGACGAGCGGCTCTGTGCGTCTTCCTCACACCGATGAAGTCCCGGTTGTTCTGCGGGTCGCCGAACCCGACGGCGCTACGGTGGCGGAAGGTGAATCGGAAGAAGGCGGTGTTTGGCTCGGCCACGTGGTACCTCAAGTTGGCGACTATGTCTATCTTGAATCGCCGCGAGGACACACGCTGGAGACGGTGAAATACGACGGTCTGCCGTCGATCGATCCGACCGTCTGCGCCGGCTCCACCAACTTCTCTGGACAGCGCACCGAAGGCGTAGAAGTCGAAGGGACCGCTTACACGTATGTCGTGCACTCCACATACACGGCCAAGCATTCAGACGGTGTTGCCCAGATCACCTCGCTTTCTGGCTCCTCATTTGGCGGCGACTTCCTGAAGCCTCTTGTACTAGGGGAGACGGTCAGCGCGCACGAGCATCTGGTGACGGCTTTGGAAGGTGGCGCAACCTTCACCTACAGCAGCGAAAACTACCGCCCCGTGGGCGCCTGCCCGGCGCCGCCCCCGCCCCCGCCGCCGCCTCCCCCGCCGGCGCTGGCCGGCTCGATCTTCAAGCTGTTCGGCTCCAACATCCACAAGCTCCTGAAGTCGGGGCTGACCGATCAGGTGACGATCAACCAGGCCGGCACCGTCACCCAGGATCTTTACGAGGTGGACGGCGCCGTGCCCGCCACCGCATCCGCGCACGGCAGGCACGGTGGCAAACACAGGCGCAAGCCGCCGGCGCTGCTGTTGGCGCGCGGTACGGCCTCGGCCACCACGGCGGGAACCGTGACCGTGCATCTGCACGTCACCGGGAAGGGCCGCCACGCGCTCGGCCACGGCCGCCGGGTGCGCGCGGTGCTGGTGACGACGCTCAAAACCGGCTCCGGCGCCAAGCTGAATCTTCCGACACGCACGGTCACGCTCGATCGCTAGAGCGCGGTGGGGCTTGTCCGGCCTCTTCAAACAAGCGCTCCGCTCGAAGGCGTTTCGCTCAACGCCGGCGATCGCGTTGACAGCGGTCGCGTGGCTGCAACCGCCGGCCGTGCTGCCGATCCCTTCGGCTTATGGCCCGGAAGGCCCTCCGCGACCATACGGCGCCGCACCGGCACCGGGCCACGAACCCGTGGCGACCAACCCCAGCTTGGCGCGTGCCCAAAACCACGCTCTGCTCTACGGCCCCTTCCCTGAGGGCGGCCTGACCCGCGGCATCTCCGATCCCACGCTCATCATGAGCCCCGACGCCGCCGTGCGCGCGCGGGCGCTCGCACGCATCAGCGCCACCGGCGCGAACGTGGTACGGATCCCCGTCGAATGGCGCTACATCGCCAGCTCGCCGCTGCCCACCGGCTTCGACGCGAGCGATCCGGCGAGCCCCGGCTACGATTTCGCCAAGGTCGACGCCGCCGTGCGCAGCACGGCGGCCGCTGGGCTGACGCCGCTGCTGGTGGTGACCGCCGCCCCCGACTTCGCCGAGGCCCCCCACCGCTGGCCGTACGCCTACCCGGGCAGCTGGGATCCCGACCCCGCCGCGTTTGGCGAATTCGCTACCGCGGTGGCGCGCCGCTACGATGGCTCCTTCCCGGACCCGTTGCAACCCGGCCACGCTTTGCCGCGCGTGCGGCTGTACGAAGCGTGGAACGAGCCGAACCTCGCGCGCTACCTCGATCCGCAGTGGGTCGCCGAGGGCCGGCGGTGGCGGCCATTCGCGCCGCTGCTGTACCGCCAGCTGCTCAACGCCTTCTACGACGCCGTCAAGGCGGTGGCGCCCACCGACACGGTGATCGCCGGCGGGCTGGCGCCCAACGGCGAACCGGCCGGCGTGGGCCGCATGACCCCGGTGGCATTCCTACGCGCGCTGCTTTGTTTGGAAGGGAGCTCGGGGGGCGGGGACGGCGCTGCCACAGCCAGAGCGGGCCGCAGAGGTCGCGCGCCGGCGTCGGGGGCCGTGACGGGCGCTGCCGCTGGCGCTGGCCGGCCATCCTGCCCCGACCCACCGCACTTCGACGTGCTGTCATTTCACCCGCTCTCCTTCGAATCCCCCGATCTTCCCGCGCACTCCTCGCAGGATGTGGCGATCTCCGACATCGCCAAGGTGACCGACCTGCTGGCGCGCGCCGAACGCGCAGGCACGGCGCTGCCGCGCGCGCACAAGCCGGTGTGGGTGACCGAGCTCAACTGGGAAAGCGCCCCGCAGACCCGGCACGGCGTGCCGCCCCGCCTGCAGGCGCTGTGGATCTCGCGCGCGCTGCACCGCCTGTGGGTGGCGGGCGTGAGCATGGTGGAGTGGCAGTTCCTGATCGACCCCTACCCGGGCGTGGCGCTCTCGACCCCGGACGGCAAGGTGGTCGAGGTGCAGCGCCCGGCGGGCCTCTACAGCGCGGGCGTGATCGCCGGCCGCTCCGAACCGGAGGACGCCCGCCCGAAGCCGTTCCTGCGCGGCTTCACGCTGCCGTTCGACCCGCTGCGCGTGGACCGCGGCCACGTGCGAGTGTGGGCATTGCTGGTGCGCCCCCACCAAACGGTGTCGCTGCAACGGCGCACGCGAAATGGACGATGGCAGACGATCGCCCGTCTCAGCGCCGACCGCAACGCCGTCCTCAACAGGCTCCTCCCCGTGCGGGGCGCGGTCGAGCTGCGGTTGCTGAGCGGGGCCGAGCGCAGCGCGTCGGCGGCGGTGGCGCGCACGCCGAGCCTGTGATCGAGTCGCCCCCGCTCGGAGCTATACCGCTGCCCCCTCGCCGGTGGGCTCTACCGCCAGCGTGCCGTTGCCCGCATCTCCCGCCGCCGGCACGAAGGACATCGCCCGCTCGGCCAAAGCGGTGATCGTCAGCGACGGGTTGACGCCGACGTTGGCGGGGATCGCCGAGCCGTCGCAGACGAGCAGGTTTTGGTACCCGTGCACGCGCTGGCGCGCGTCGATCACGCCGCGCGAGGGGTCGGCGGCGATCACCGCGCCGCCGAGGATGTGGGCGGTGGTGGGGACGTTGAAGAGCGCCTCCATCACCGAGCTCTGCGCGATCCCGCCGGTGCGCCGCGCCAGCCATTCGGCCGCCTGGTTGGCGACCGGGATGAACGTCGGGTTGGGGCGCTCGGGGTCCTGTTCGGTGCGCAGCCACAGCGTCCCGAACGGGCCTTTGCGGGGTCGCAGCGCGATCGCGTTGTCGAGCGTCTGCATCACCAGCACGATGATCGTGCGCCGCGACCAGCGCTTGGCGAACAGCACCTTCGCCGACCGGCGCGGGTGCAGCAGCATCTGGCCGAGCAGCTTCAAAGGGCGCGTGATGCGCGTGCCGTCGCCCACCAGCAGCGTGTAGAACATGCGCATCGAGTCGCCGTCCTCGCCGTAGCTGACGGTCTCGATGTGGGTGTGGGGGTCGGGGTAGATGCTGGAGGTGATCGCCACGCGCTTAGTCAAATCGTCGGGGTAGTCCTCCGGCACCGTCACGGTGAGGATCGCCTCGCTGTTGGTGCGCACCAGCTCGCCCAGGCGCGCGGAGACGCGCGGCAGCGAGCCGCCGGTGCGGCAGCGCTGCAGGAGCGTGTTGGTGCCGAGCGGGCCGGCGGCCACCACCACACCTCGCGCGCGGTGCACGCGGCGTTCCTTGCGTGCCCATGCGCCTGAGCGCACGCTTTCGACCTCATAGCCCTCGCTGCCGTCGGGCGCGCCGAGCGGGCGGATGTCGATCACCGTGCGTTCTGGCATCACCGCCGCGCCGCGGCGCTCGGCGAGGTAGAGGTAGTTCTTGACGAGCGTGTTCTTGGCGCCGTGGGGGCAGCCCACCATGCAGCGCCCGCACAGCTGGCAGGCCGTGCGCTCGGGGCCCTCGCCGCCGAAGAACGGGTCGGGCACCGTCTTGCCGGCCTGGCCGTCCTCGCCAAAGAACACCCCGACGGGCGTCTTTTTGTAGGTGTCGGCGACACCCAGGTGCTCGCTCAGCTCGCGCAGCAGCTGGTCGGCGGGGTCGTCGTGGGGGTTCTGCACCACCCCCAGCATCCGCTGTGCCTCGGCGTAGTGGGGCGCCAGCTCCCCCTCCCAGTCGGCCATCTCCGCCCACTGGGGATCTGCAAAGAACTGCCGCGGCGGCACGTACAGCGTGTTGGCGTACCCGAGGCTGCCGCCACCCACGCCGCAGCCGGACACGACCGCCACGTCGCGGAACAGCGTCAGCCGGAAGATGCCCTTCATCCCCAGGTGCGGACGCCAGCTGTAGCGGCGCACGTCGGCGGTGTTCTTCGGGAGCTCGTGGTCGGCGAAGCGCCGCCCGCACTCCAGCACGCCAACGCGGTGGCTCTTTTCGCTCAGCCGCAGCGCGCTGACGCTGCCGCCGAAGCCCGAGCCGATCACCAACCAGTCGTAGTCGTAGCCGCGGTCCATCCCCTCGCATCCTACTGGCCGCGCGGCCAATATGCAGCCTCGCTATATTCCGTGAAGCGATGGCGGCTGAGCTGCGCAACAAGCCCTGCGGAGGTCGTTACGGCGACGTCGTGCAGTCGATCGGCAACACGCCGCTGGTGGAGCTGCCGCGGCTGTCGCCGAAGCCGGGCGTGCGGATCTGGGCGAAGCTCGAGTCGCGCAACCCCACCGGCTCCGTGAAGGACCGCGTGGCGAAGGCACTGATCGAGGACGCCGAGGAGAAGGGGGCGCTTGCGCCCGGGCAGACGATCCTCGAGCCGACCTCCGGCAACACGGGGATCTCGCTGGCGATGATCTGCTCCCGCAAGGGCTATCGCCTGAAGGTGGTGATGCCCGAGAACGTCACCCCCGAGCGTACGCAGCTGCTGAAGATGTACGGCGCGGAGATCGTCTACTCCGAGGGCTCCAAGGGCTCCAACGGGGCGGTGGAGAAGGCCCTGGAGATGGCCGAGCGCGACGCCTCCTACTACATGCCCTACCAGTACGGCAACCCCGCCAACCCGCTCGCCCACTACCACGGCACGGCCGTCGAGATCCTCGAGGAGCTCGACGAGGTGGCGGCGTTCGTCGCCGGCTTGGGCACCGGCGGCACGTTGATGGGCAACGGCCGGCGCTTGAAGGAGACGTTCGGCGACGCCGTCAAGATCGTCGCGGCGGAGCCGATGCAGGGCGAGCCGGTGCAGGGGCTGCGCTCGCTGGAGGACGGCTTCATCCCGCCGATCATCGACCTGTCGCTGCTGGACCGCAAGATCTTCGTCACCAACCGCGACGCCATCATCTGGACGCGCAAGCTGCTCGACGAGGAGAGCCTCTTCGCGGGCGTTTCCTCCGGCGCGATCGCGCGCGTGGCGGTAAGGATCGCCGGCGAGCTGGACGAGGGCAACGTCGTTTTCCTGGTGGCCGACGACGGCTGGAAGTACCTATCCAGCGGCATCTACACGCTGCCGGTGGACGAGATCGAGAACCTCGACGCCACCGTGTGGTGGTAGGCGCCCGCGCGTAGCGACCGCGGACGCGCGCTCACGAGCGGACACGCCCGCGACGATGGTGATCGCCCCCGAGCTGCTGCAGGAGATCGTCGCGCACGCGCGCGCGGAGTACGACGCGGAGTGCTGTGGGATGGTCGGCTACCGGCCGAATGGTTCCAGCGCGCCGCCGCGCGCCGTGCGGGTGCATCGCGCCCAAAACATCTACGCGAGCCGCAAGCGCTTCGAGATTGACGGCAGCGAGGTGCTGCGCGTGATGAACGAGCTCGACGACGCCGGGCTCGACCTGGGGGCGATCTATCACTCGCACACCCACACCGCCCCCTACCCGTCGCAGACCGACATCAACTTCGCGCGCAACTGGCCGGGTGTGGAGTGGCTGATCGTCGGTCTCGCCGAGCAGGAGCCGGAGGTGCGTTGCTACCTGATCGATGGGGGCGAGGTGCGGGAGGTCCCGATCGAGGTGGGGTGATGGCGCGCGAGCTCCTCGTCTGTCCGTCATGCGGCGATGCGCGGCCGCCGCACGAGCGCTTCTGCCCGCGCTGCGGGATGCCGCTCGTGCGCCGAGGCGCGGGCGAGTTCGAGGCGAGCGAGCGCCAGCGCACCGCGCGCAAGATCAAGCCGCAGTACGCCGAAGGCGAGCCGACGCGGGTGGTGGGCGCTCGCAACCAGGTCGAGGCCGAGTTCATCCAGAACCTGCTGCTGGAGGAGGGGATCCCCTCGCTGCAGCGCCGTGCGCGCGGCTTCGACGTGCCCGACTTCCTCGCCGCCGGCCCGCGCGAGATCCTCGTCCCCGTCTCGGGCGTGCTCGCTGCGCGCGAAGTGCTGCTGCAGAGCGAGCTGCTGCCCGAGCAGTCGGTGTCGCAGTGGGGGCCGACCGCGTGGCGGGTGCTGGCGTGCCTACTGGCGGGTCTGGTGCTGCTGGCGATCCTCGTGTGGCTGCACGGCTGAATCGTGGTGTACTCAACCGATCGTAGATCGACGGGATCTACGATCGTCAGCAAGCGCGCGAGGACAACGCATCGCGCCGGGCGGGCGGGCCATCAGACCCGTCTCAGGCGAGCACTGGCTGAGGCGCGCCCACCTCGCCGACGATCGCCAAGATTTCCTCCGAGGCGCGCTCGAACTCGTCGTCGGACAGCACCGGCGTGCCCTCGAACGGCAGTTCGCGCTGCAGCTCCAGCCACGAGCGGCAGCCGAGGTACTCCTCGCGCACCTTCACCGTCACCGGCCGCGGGATGCGGTAGGTGCGCAGCAGCAGCACGTGCAGCGGGTGGCGGGGCTTCCACGCGAGGCGCTTCTCGGCATAGTCGGTGCGCCACACGTAGAACGGGGAGAGCGCGTCGACGCAGCGAGGGTTGTTGATCGTGAAGTGTCCCGCCACCTCCGCCCATGCGCGGATGCGCACGCGGTCGGGCTGCTGCAGCCCGCCGTCGATGGCGAGATCCTGAAGCGAGGGCTCGCCGTCGCTCCACACGCCCTCCTCCAAGGCGCGCCGCAGCTCGGGGCGGTGGGACTCGCGCACGAGGTCGTTGCGCTGGTGGTCGAAGGTCGGATAAAGGAAGAAGCGTTCGTGCTCCAGCTCGAAGTGCTTCTCGGTCTCGCGGATGCCGCCCTTGCGCAGCGTGACCAGCTGCTCGCCTTCGGCTAGAGCGCGGACGGTGACCGCCCATTCCTTCAAAGCAATTGGCATGGAGAACGTTGGGGGGACGAGGGTCTACTGAACGATGACTTCCGCTCCGGCGCTGCCGCGACGATCCCCGGGGGAGGGCTCCCGTCCGCGACGCGCCACTCGCGAGAGTGACCTGCTTAAGATACGAAATCCTAGCGGAAATCCCAAATCGCCTGTAAATCTTCGCCTTTTTTGCGAGGTTTTTATGCTCCGTCGCCCCCGCCGCCCGGCGTTTCGATGCGCAGCCGCGCGCCCGACGTAAGCACCCCCGTCGCCTTCCCCGGCAGCAGGCGACCGTCGAGCAGGTCGCGCCCAACCGCGCCCGGCTCGCCGCCCCGCGCGCCGGGCGGGGGGTGGCGGCGACGGTCGGCGATCAGCGAGAAGCGCAGCTCCCGCAGCGCCTGCAGCTCGCGGACCACGCCGTCGCCGCCGCTGTGGGCGCCCGCGCCGCCCGAGCCGCGGCGCAGCGCGTAGGTCACCACGCGCAGCGGCAGTTCGCGCTCGAGCGCCTCGACGGGGGTGTTGAGCGTGTTGCTCATCGCGACGTGCACGCCGCTCGGCCCGTCGGCGTCGGGGCAGGCGCCCTGGCCGCCGCCGAGCGTCTCGTAGTAGCTGAAGGACTCGTCGCCGAGGGTGAGGTTGTTCATCGTCCCCTGGCCGAGCGCCCGGCCGAAGGCGGCGAGCACGAGGTCGGCGACGCGCGAAGAGGTCTCGACGTTGCCGGCGGCGACCGCGGGCGCATCGCCGCCGGCGGGGCCGGGCAGCGCGTTCAAGAGGCATCCCTCCGGCACGCGGATCTCCAGCGGGCGGTAGGCGCCGGCGGAGGGCGGGATGTCGGGGTCGGTGAGCACGCGCACGGCGAAATAGCACGCCGAGCGGGTGACCGCGAGCGGGCAGTTGAGGTTGCCGCCGTGCTGGGGGGCGCTGCCGGCGAAGTCGAGGATCAGCCGCTCCCCCGCGACGGTCGCGCGCAAACGCAGCGGCAGGTCGCCGTCGATCGCCTCCACCACGTCCTCCGCCGTGCGCACCCCGTCGGGGAGCGCGGCAAGGCAGGCGCGGGTGCGCCGCTCGGCGTAGTCGAGCACCGCGTCGAACGCGTCGCGCAGCCGCTTCACGCCGCCGCCCGCCGCCAGCGCGCGCAGCCGCTGCGCGCCGATCCAGTTGGCGGCAAGCTGCGCGCGCAGGTCGGCGCGGCGCTCCTGCGGCTGGCGCATCTGCGCGACGAGCGCGTCGATCTCGCGAGGCGTCGCGGGGCGCGGGGAGATCACGACGCCCTCTTCCTCCAAGGTGCGCGAGTCGGCGGGCATCGACCCCGGCAGGCGCCCGCCCACGTCGGCGTGGTGGGCGCGCGACACCGCGAAGCCGATCGGGGCGCCACCTAAGCCCGCCCGGCCGGGTCGCGCGCCACCTGTCCCGGCGTCGGCTCCCGCCTCGGGGAACACCGGCGTCACCAACGTTATGTCGGGCAGGTGGGTGCCGCCGGCGAACGGGTCGTTGAGGATCCACGAGCGGCCCTCGGCGTGCTCCTCGTCGAGCACCGCCGCCACGGCTGCGGGCATCGAGCCGAGGTGCACGGGGATCTGCTCGGCCTGCATCACCATCTCCCCACGCGCGTCGAACAGCGCCGTCGAGCAGTCGCGCCGCTCCTTGATGTTGGGCGAGTGCGCGGAGCGGGTCAACGCCGCCCCCATCTCCTCGCAGGCGGCCCGCAGCGCCCCGGTCATCACCTGCAGCTCGATCGGGTCGAGCGTCATGAGAGGGTGGGGGATCGTCCGCGCGAGCGGCGGCGGGGATCGCGGCTGGCGGGGGCCGGGCATCCATGCCCGGCCACGACGCATGGCGAGGTCATCCGCGGCGCTCCTCCTCTGCGTGCAGGCGCACCGTGCCGTGCTCGTCCACATCGCCGCGCCAGCCACTCGCCACGTACAGCGTGGAGCCCGGCAGCGGGCAGATGGTGGGGCCCTCGATCTTCGTGCCTGGCGCCGGCTCGCCCGTGGCGCCGGCCAGCTTCAGGGGCGGGGCGGCGCCCCACGCCGAGACGCGGATCGTCACCAGCTCCACCTCCACGCCGTCGTCGCGGTAGCCGTAGCGCCGCTCGTGGGCCCCCGCGAACGCCTCGCGCAGCGCGTCCGGAGCCGGTGGGTCGCCCGGGCGTTCGGGGCGCGGGCTGTGCGCCGTCGGCGTGTACCGCTCGGAGCCTGTCGCGGCGGCGACTGGGTGACGGCCGGCGTGGGCGAGCAGGTCGTCCTCCTCCACCGCCAGCTCGAACGACTGCCCGCGGTAGCGCAGCTCGTAGCGTACGCCCACGCGCGCGGCGGGCTCGCCCAACTCGCTTTGTGCCTGCGCCACCAGCGCCGCCCGCTCGCCGGCCAGCCGGGCGGCATGGAACGTGGCCCCCGCGAGCATCACCGTGCGCGCGGCGTCGCGGCGCGGAGGCGCGGCGGCGAGGCCGAGCGCACTGAGCACGCCGGAAGCGCGGGGGCTGAGGATCCGGTGCATCCTCAGCTCGTCCGCCAGTGCGCAGGCGTGCAGCGGCCCGGCGCCCCCGAACGGCATCAGCGCGAAGTCGCGCGGGTCGATCCCGCGCTCCACCGTCATCGCGCGTAGCGCGCCCAGCATCTCCGCCTCGGCGACGCGCACGATCCCCTCGGCGCAGCGTGACGTGGTGAGCCCCAGCTGCGAGGAGAGCGCGCCCACCGCGCGCGCGGCGGCGTCGCGGTCCAGGCGCAGCCCGCCGGCAAGCGGGGTGTCGGGCGGCAGGCGGCCGAGCAGCAGGTTGGCGTCGGTGACCGTCGGCTGGCTGCCGCCGCGCCCGTAACAGGCCGGGCCGGGGTCGGCGCCGGCTGAGCGCGGGCCCACGCGCAGCGCGCCGCCGGGGTCGCGCCAGGCGATCGAGCCGCCGCCCGCCCCCACCGTGTGGATGTCGAGCGTCGCCAGCGCCAGCGGCCGGCCGGCGACCGTGCCCTCGGCCGTCTCCGCCACGCGGCCGCCCACGATCAAACAGACATCGCATGAGGTGCCGCCCATGTCGAAGCACAGCACGTTCTCCGCGCCCGCCCGCTCCGCCAGCTCCAACGCGCCGCGCACGCCGCCGGCGGGGCCCGACAGCGCGGTGCGCGCCGCGTGCGCCGCGGCCCCCTCCTCGTCGGTGAGGCCGCCCGAGGATTGCATCACCGCGGGCCGCCTCAGCCCCAGCGCGTCGGCCGCCGCTCCGAGGCGGCGCAGGTAGGCGCCCAGCAGCGGCGACAGCGCCGCGTCCACCTCGGTGGTCGCGGCGCGTTCATGCTCGCGGAACGTGCCCACCAGCTCGTGGGACAGCGACACGTGCACTCCCGGCAGCCGCGCCGCCAGCAGCTCGCCCAGCAGGCGCTCGTGGGCGGGGTGGGCGTAGGAATGCAGCAGCACCACCGCCACCGCTTCGATCGCTGGCTCCGGGCGGGGTGGATCGGCCGCG
>DATMMB010000058.1:0-7113 GCA_035569895.1 Solirubrobacteraceae bacterium
GCGCACGCCGAGGTTGCCAACGCCGCCCTCGGTGAGCGCCGCGACGACGAAGATCAGCGAGGTCACGGTGACAAAGTGCCCCCAGCCGACCGGGCCAAGGTGGCGGGTGACCAGCGGCGTGGAGATCAGCCCAAGCGCCAAGCCGGAGCCATAGGCCGCGACCCGTATCCCACCGCCTCGCAGAAAACGCCCGCCCGCCTCGCTCGAATCGAGGATGTCCCGGTCGGTGGAAACCCCCTCGGCTTCGGTGGGGATCGTGGCGTTCACGCTCTCGCCACCTCCTCCTGCTCCCGCTCCTGCTCCTGCTCCGCGCGAGCGTGGTCGCGATCGAGGGCCGCCACGGACAGATCGCACTGCGCCAGGAACTGCTCGGCGCGCCGCACGGTGGTGTTGGCGCGGGCCCACGCAAGCGCTCCCTCCTGGAGGGCTAGGCACTGTCGATCGTCGATTGCTTCCAGGCGGCGCATCAGCCCGTCGACGTCGCTGTAGGAGACGCAGTTCGTGTCGTCGAGCCCATGCGGGGCGCAGCGCGGGGGCTTGCGGTCGAGGTCGCGAAAACAGGGGACACAGCCGTTCGCCGCCTGCTCGTAATGGCGCAGGCAGTCCCACCCCGCGCGCTTGGTCGTGATCCCGAAGCGCGCGGAGCGCAGATCGGCGTAGTACGCGGCCTCATCCTCGAAGGCGTATGCGGTGCTCACCCCGAGACGCCGTGCGACTTCGGGATCGACCACGTGGCTGGCGAGCAGCCGCTGCTTCGCGGCGGGAGGCTTGCCCACGATCTTCTCGTCGGGGAAGGAGAAGGCGATCTCGCGCATCCCACGGATCGATGGCAGGCGGCCGGCGAGCGCGGGAGGCAGCAGCAGGAAGGAGCGAAACCAGCCGGTGAGCGGCGTGAGCTCGCGCTTGAAGTACAGCGCCCGGGTGTGTGCCCGCGGCAGCGTCCACCACGCCGGCCGGCGCCACCACAGGCCGGCATAGGGGTAGGGCTCCTGCCGGTCGGCGCCGTCGAGCACGGCGATGCGCTGCCCACGCAGGCGGGCGGCGAGCTCGGCGAAGAGCTCGAACCCACCCCAGATATCGGCGAACACGATCAGCTCGAAGTCGCCCGCGACAGCGCGCTCAATCGCCGCGCCGCGATCCAGCGCGAGGTCGGGGAGCAGACCGTAGAGGCTGAAGCCGTGCCCGTAGAGCGCGCCGCGACGCGCGAGGGGGTAGGTGTCGTAGAGGAAATCGGCCTTGGGGACGTCGAGCACATCGGCGCCGAGCAGGCTCTTCAAGCCGTGGAGCAGGCTGTCGGCCAGATAGTCCTCGTGCCCGGCCGTCAAGAAGAGAATCCGCGGCATTCGCTCACTCCGGGCGGCGCGCCGATCGGGCGCTTCGGTGCCCGATCGGCGGCGCGCGACGGAGGGCTCTACACATCCGCGTCCGGTTGGCGCACCGCGTCGCGCGAAGGCGGCTCGGCGCCGAGTTGGCGTTCCCACACCTTCAGCTCCGCGACGATCCAGTAGCACAGCGACATCAGGGCGACCGCCAAGCCGTAGCGACCGCCGCGAAAGCCGCGCTTGGCGAGGTAGTCCTGCACAAAGCGAGCCACCGGCACGGCGAAGAGGCGCGGCAGACTCGCACGGCGACCGGCCTTCGTCAGCCGATCGGCCTCGTGATCGGTGTAGCGGTTGGCCGCGGCCATCCAGGCGTGGATCGAGTCGTAGCTGTGGTGCACGATCGCGTTCTCCACGCGCGTGGGGGCGCGCTCGACTTGGCCCTCCACGCGCGGGCCGGCGTGCGTCCACACCGCCGGCCAAGTGGTGCGCTCGCGGCGGAAGAGGCGCAGCTGCCAGTCCGGCCAGATGCCCGAGCGCGGCGCCCACCAGCCGAACTGGAAGTTCTGCCGCGGCAGGCGCACGCCGGCGATGTCCGCACGCTCGACGTACCGCGCGAGCACTCCACGCAGTCCCGGGGCCGCGCGCTCATCGGCGTCGAGCACCAAGATCCACGGCTGGGTGGCGGCGTCGATCCCCGACTGCCTGCCCGGCTCGGCCCAGCCGGCGGCCGGGACCTCGACGATCCTCGCCCCGAACGAGCGGGCGATCTCGAGCGTCCCGTCCTCGCTCTCCATGTCCACGACGACGATCTCGCTGACCCACTGTGCCGCGCTCTCGATGCAACCGCGCAGGACAGGGGCGGCGTTGTGCGTGCTGATGCACAGCGTCACCGGGAGCTTCTCCATGAGCACACAATAACCTTGCCTGCGCTGCGCGGCCTCGACTTCGAGCGCCAACGCCCAACGCGGCTGCTCGTCGAGATCGCCGCGGGCGGCGGACACGAAGCCCTGGAGGGTGTTCGGCGGTCGCTATGAGGCTGTCGCGGAGTTGACCGCCGAGGATGTGCTGTATCGGCGCTGCGGAAGATCTTGAGAGACGGCTTCCACCACCTCCAGCACCCGCTCGGCGAACCCATCCCAGCTGAACTGCCCCGCCCGCTCCCGCGCGAGCCGCCCGAGCTCGGCCCGGTGGGCGTCATCCTCGAGCAAGCGCTGCAACCCCGCGGCGATGCTCTCGACATCGCGCGGATCGACGTACTCAGCGGCCTCGCCCGCAACCTCGGGGCAGGAGGAGACATCTGAGGTGAGCACCGCGGCGCCAGCGGCCATCGCCTCCAGCACCGGTAAGCCGAAGCCCTCGCCGAGCGAGGGGTAGCAGAAAACGGCGCAGCGGCGGTAGAGCTCGGCGAGGGTGGCGTCGGAGACGTGGCCGAGCAGCATGCAGCGATCATCCAGCGAGCGCAGCGCCCGCAGCGTCTCTCCCGTCTGCCAGCCGTTCGCGCCGACGACGACGAGCGGGTGGCGGGCGGTGAGCCGGTCGTCGAGGCGCCGGTAAGCATCCACGAGGCGCGGTAGGTTCTTGCGCGGCTCGAGCGTCCCCACCGCGAGCACGAAGCCCGGCGACGGCAGCGCGGGCGCCTCGGCCGCGTCGAGCGCGCCGTTCAGCGCCGATGCCACACCGGGCGCAGCCGCGGGCGCCGGCTCCACACCGAGTGTCGCGGCCGGACGCCGGGCGATGCCCGGCGGGTCGAGGAGCGTCCCCGCCACCCCCAGCGGCGCGACCACCGTGCGGGCGGCGGCGTCCGGGAAGCGCTCACTCAGCGCAGTCGCCGTCGCCTGCGAGACCGCCAGCAGTGCCGCGGAGCGCCGCACCGCCCGCCCGAGCGTCAGCCGCTCGATCGCCGCTGAGCGGCGGTTGGGGCGTAACGCGGGGTCGAACGTCGCGAGGTCGTGCACGACCGTCACGCACGGGATGCGCAGCAGCCCGCTCGTCAGGTAGGAGTTGGTGGAGAGGAAGACCTCGCACTCGCGCTCGGCTGCCCGTGCCGCGCGCACATGCCACCACGGATCGCGCGAAGCGATCTCGCGCCAGCGAAAGCGCGCGTCGAGCGGTTGCCACGCCCGGCGCGCGTACAGCAGAAAGCGGTATCCCCCGTCGTCCTCGCGCTCGGCGAGCGCACGCAGCAGCTCTCGCACCACCCGGCCGCGGCCCGCGGGCACCTCGACCGCGGCGCGCGCGTCGATACCGATCGTGAGCGTGCCGGTCGCCGGGCGCGTCGTCCGCCCGGGCGGGCGGCCGACGTCGAGCGTCGGTGTGGCATTGGCCGGGGCGTTCACAGCGCCCTACACACTAGCCCTACCCGCCCACGTCGGTGCGGATCAACCCCCGCTCGATCGCATAACGCACGAGCTCTGCGCGCGTTGAGAGGCGCAGCTTCCGCTGGATGTGCGAGCGATGGGTCTCGACCGTGCGCACCGAGAGGTAGAGCTGCGTGGCGATCTCGGCGTTGGTGTGGCCGAGCGCGATCAGCCGCAGCACATCCACCTCGCGCTCGGAGAGGTCGTCGGGCGGGCCGGGCGGCGGCTCGGCGGCGATGCGCGCGCCGAGGCGCGGGTTGAGGTAGCTCTCGCCGGCGGCCACGCGGTGCACCGCTTCCACGAGCTCCTTGTCGGCGGCCTCCTTGAGCACGTATCCGAGCGCGCCGGCGCCGAGCGCCTCGCGCGCGAACGCAGGCTCGGACTGCATCGTGAGCACCACGATCTGCGTGTCGGGCGACTCCGCGCGGATCTCGGGAATCGCCCGCAGCGAGGAGCCGCCGGGCATGTTGAGGTCGAGCACCAGCACCTGTGGGTGATGGCCGCGCACGTAGCGGCGGGCGCCGTCGATGTCGGACGCCTCCGCGAGCACCTCGAAGTCGGGCTCGGCGTCGAGCAGCATCCGCAGCCCGCTGCGCACCACCGCGTGGTCGTCGGCGAGCACGATACCGATCGTTTGCCCGCCGGGTCGCTGCTCCGACACGGTCTCCTCCTCGCTTCCGGAGGCGCCGGGCCGCGCCTCCCACTCAACCATATGTGGGAATTTACTGAATTGGGCGGGCAGGGCGCGGTGCGCAAGGGCGCGTCGGCCCCGCAGGGCCGGTTGAGGAGGGGGAGGAGGAGGGAGGGGTCGCCCGCGCGCGCCTCACGACGGCGCGGGCAGACCGGCTCCGCGCGCTCCGGCGCCGCCTCGGGGTGGCCGCGTAGCAGCCGGCCAGCAGCGGCCCGCCGAGGCCGGCGAGCACGATCACGATCAGCGTCTCGAAGCTCACGCGCGAATCCAGGGTATGCATCAGGGCGCGGTTACGCAGGGTATGCCTCAGGGGCGCGGCTACGATTGCCACGCGCGCACGCCAACCGCGGCGCGGCCGGCACTGCATCCACCCCAAGGAGGCATCACATGACCCCGCCGCAGCTCGTCACCGCCGTCGACTTCGTCGGTTGCCCCACCAAAGACCTCGAGCGGGCTGTCGCCTTCTATGGCGACACCCTCGGCCTGCCCCGCTCGGTGTACAACAAGGAGCGCGGCTACGCCGAGCTCGAGACCGGCAATCTCACGCTCAGCGTCTACGACGCAGAGGGGATGGGACTCGAGCACCACGCAAACCCCAACCCGATCGCGCTGCACGTCGAGGACGTGGAGGCAGCGCGCGCGGCGCTCACCGAGCGCGGGGTGGCGTTCAACGGGGAGACGCTCGACACCGGTGTCTGCCACATGGCGTTCTTCGCCGACCCCGACGGCAACGCGCTGATGCTCCACCGCCGCTACGCACCGCGCGTCACCGAGAGCTGAGCCTTGGCCGCGGGGCATGGACGCCTCGCGCGCGCTTGGCGCCCACATCGCGCGCGCTCGCGCGGACGATCCCCACCCCACCCGCTCCAAACGATGGGCGCGGCGATCAGCGCTCCGCCCAGGGCACGCCACCAGTTCCGGCCTACCATCATCATCTGATGGCTGTGGAGACAGCTCAGGGTCGCGTACCTCCATTTGAAGTCACAGACAAGCCGTGGTTCGGACCGATTGCCCGGGCCCAAAAGTGTCTGAGCGAGCGTCGACTCGTGCTCAAGCCTGAAGTCGCGGCTCGCGTAATCGCAGAAGTCGCCCCCTCCGAGGGCGCGGTGCAACGAATCCGGTTCATCGACTTTCGGCATCGAGGAAAGGATGGGTTCCGCTTTACCGTCGCTCTCACATGGATCGCTGCTGACCCCGCAGCTCGAGACCTGCTCTACGAGCTCGGCCCGGAGCTCGTACGACGAACCGGTTGGTACGTGCTCCCCCAAGGCGAACGGATCTTTAGCCGCTCCCTTCTCCTTCCACTCTCCTCCGAGCTTCGCCGCAGAGCCCAAGTTCTCCCACGAGTGGAGGGACCGTTGACCAGCGTCCAGGCGGCAACGAAGGGTCTCAGCTGCGCGATAAGGCTGAGCACGCCCACCTCATCGCTGCTGCTGGACGTAGGCGATAGCGACGCTACGCGCCCTACGACAGATGACCGCCTGATCCTTCT
This sequence comes from Solirubrobacteraceae bacterium, assembly GCA_035569895.1. GTDB lineage: Bacteria > Actinomycetota > Thermoleophilia > Solirubrobacterales > Solirubrobacteraceae > Palsa-744. Next base: position 5,863 of record DATMMB010000058.1, read on the forward strand.
CTCTCATGTGCATGCCGACCACAGCGGAGGTCTATGCGATCAGCAACTTCGAGACCTGCCGTTCATGTGTTCTGAGGTCACTGCGCACTCCCTCCTCGACACGGGGCGAATCGATCGCCGCGGGCTGATCCGCCGCGCTCGCGTCGCACGCCCGGGCCAACTGTCGCGGCTCAGCGAAACGCTGGTGGTCGAGCCCTTCGCGGCGCCACACTGTCCCGGCTCGCTCGGCTACCGGATAACGGACGGTAATCACACAGTCTTTTTCACCGGCGACGTGCTGTTGACAACGGCTCGCCATGACTTCCTGGCTGACTTCATAGACCGCGTAGCCAATGACACGGGTCCCCAACGAACCGTTTTGCTCGATGCCACAATGGGCGGCCGAACGCAGGGGGCGACGGGGGCAGATGCGGGAAGAGCGCTACTTGACGCCACGCGCGGCATTCCTGACGTCATCATTTGTGCGTCCGACGCGTCCCAGCTTCTCTACGCTTACCTCGATCTGTTCGCAGTGATCAGCGAAACGCCAGACCTGCGTCACCGCTACGCGTTCCTCATCAGCCACGAGGTACGCCGGTTCGCCCAGCTACTCCACGATGCGTTCATCACGCGTCGTGCCAACGAGCTCGATCCCCTACTCTCAGCCCAGTACGGCAAGGCCATGAGCTCGTGGGCAGAGTCCCGTTCGCTTTTCTGGCTGGACACACTGCAGGCTCGTCCGCTCGATCGCGCTCGGGTGTGGTTCGTTCTACCCGCCGACATGATCGCACTTGGCCTCAGCGGGGTTGGCGTCGGGATAGGACGGGTCGAGCCACGCGAGCTCCCATTGGAGCCACTAGCTATCGACACGACGCCATGGACGCAGCACAGCTGCGAAGACATTGTGATCGACGCGGTGCACCGACTGGCTCCGCATGCCCGAGTCCTGTTGTTTCACCGCACCGAGCGCCAACTTCGGCGCTTCATTTCCGATTCTAAGCTGCCAGCCGAAGCGCTTCAGTCAGCAGCGACCCACCTATGATTCGAAGCCTTGAGAGTCGTCCCCGGACTGGCAAGGCGCTTGAATGCCATGAAGGAGGGTCTCCCTGGTCGCAGTCTTCGGGCTGTCACCTAGTGTCCTGAGTCGGTGATTCGTTGGCAGTAGCGTGTGAGGCTATCGAGGATCTGGTCGGCGGTCTTTGTCCAGACGTAGGGGCGGGGGTTCTCGTTCCAGTGCTCGATCCATCCGCGGATGTCGGCGTTGAGCTCGCG
>DATMMB010000059.1:0-11780 GCA_035569895.1 Solirubrobacteraceae bacterium
CGCCAAAAACGAATTTACCGGCTCGGGCTACTACAACGGCGGCGGCGCCAGCGAACCGACCGGCACATTCACCGCGGTGCGGGTGCGCACGATCAAGCAGGTCGAAGAACAGGAAGAAAAAGAAAAACTTGAAAAAGAAGGCCGCGAAAAAGGTGAAGCGGTAGGCAAGCCGATCGGCGAAAAAGAGGGCCTCGAAAAGGGCGAAAAAGAAGGCCTCGCAAAAGGTGAAGCAAAGGGCGAAGCGGCGGGCCGCGAAAAGGGCGAAGCGGAAGCCAAAGCCAAGGCCGAACAGGAAGCCAAAGAACGCCAGGCCAAAGAAGCGGCCAACGAAGCCAAGGCCAAGGGCGAACGCGAAGCGCGCGAAAAGTCAGAAAAAGAAGCAGCCGAAAAGGCCGACGCGCAGGCGCGCGAAAAGATCGAACGCGAAGCGCGCGAAAAGGTCGAAAAGGAAGCCCGGGAACGCAAGCGCGCCGAAGAAAAGAAGAAGCACAAGAAGAGGTCGCACAGGAAGCCCAAAGCCATCAAAAGGGCGAAGGCGCTCAGGCGCTGACGCCCGGCGGGCGGGCAAAAGGCGCGGAGGCGCGGAGGCGCTGAGCGTCGGCGGGCGGGCTCGGGCAGCGGCGGGCTCGGCGGCAGCGAACGCGGGGCGGCGCAGCGACGGTTGGCGCGCCGCCCTCGGACGGTTGGTGCGCCGCCCTCGGTGATGCGAGTTCCGCTTGGGCGCGCGAGGGGGCCGCGCGTCCCCGGCCGTGGTGGAGGCGCGCGGGCGCTAGTAGCCTCGACCGCGCGATGCACATCGGCCTCAACCTGATCTACCTCGTGCCCGGCGAGACCGGCGGGATGGAGGTGGTCGCGCGCGAGCTGATCCCCGAGCTGCTGGCGGCGGCGCCCGCGGCGCTCGTGCCACCCGGGCCACGCCCGCCACGCCCGCCGCGCGCGGTGCGCTTCACCGCGTTCGTCAACCGCGAGGCCGCCGCGGCCGGCGGTGGGCCGTGGGGCGAGCTGCTGCCGGCCGTGACCGTGCCCGTCAACGCGCGCCGGCGCGAGCAGTGGGTGCTCGGCGAGCAGGCGCTCCTGCCGATCCTCGCGGCGCGCGCCCGCTGCGACCTCGTGCACAGCCTCGCGAGCACCGCGCCCGCGTGGGGCCCCTTCCGGCGCGTGGTGACCGTGCACGACCTGATCTACGCGCGCTTCCCCGACGCCCACTCCGGGCTGCGCGACCGCGGCATGCGCGTGCTCGTGCCGCTCGGCGTGCGCCGCGCCCACCGCGTGATCGCCGACTCGCACAGCACGCGCAACGATCTGATCGAGCTGCTCGGCACACCGCCCGCACGGATCGACGTGGCGCCGCTCGGCCTGGGCACCGTGCGCCGCGAGCCGCCCTGCCCCGAGGCGCAGGTGCGCGCGCGCTTCGGCCTCGGCGGGCGGCGCGTGCTGCTGAGCCTCTCCGCCAAGCGCCCGCACAAGAACCTGATGGCGCTGATCGGCGCGCTCGCGTTGATCGCGCCGGAGCGCCGGCCGCTGCTCGTGTTGCCGGGCTATCCCACCTGGCATGAGGCGCAGCTGCGCGCCCACGCCGCCGCACGCGGCGTCGCCGCCGACGTGCGCTTCGAGGGGTGGGTGGCGGCGAGCGAGCTCGAGGGCCTGTGGGCGCTCGCCGACGCCTTCGTCTTCCCCTCTCTGTACGAGGGGTTCGGGCTGCCGGTGCTGGAGGCGATGGCGCGCGGGGTGCCGGTCGCCTGCGCAAACGCCTCCTCCTTGCCGGAGGTCGCCGGCGACGCGGCGCTGCTGTTCGACCCCCGCTCGCAGGAGCAGATCGCGCGGGCGATCGAGCGGCTGCTCGGCGATCCGGCGCTCGTGGCGCGGCTGCGCGCGCGCGGTCTCGCCCGCGCGCGATCGTTCACCTGGGAGCGCACCGCGCGGCTGACGCTCGCGAGCTACGCGCGGGTGATGCAGTCCCCACCCGCCCGGGCGCCGTCCGCCGCGCCCGCAACGCCGCCCCTCCCTCCCCCCGCTCCCTCCCCGCCCGCGGCGGGGGCCGATCGCCGCGAGCCGGCACCGGACGAGCCGGGGTGGACGGATGGGGTCGATGCGGCGGGCGGTGGGCCGCCGCCGTAGCTCGCCAGCACCGCGCGCAGCGAGGACTCCAGCGACAGGCGCTCGGCGTTCTGCGCGAACCAAAGCGCCGTGCTTTCGCGCATCGCGATCCCCGCCTCGTGCACCCGCACGATCGCGGCGGCGATGGTCTGCGGGTCGGCGGAGCGCGCCACCACGCCGTTGGCGCCCTCCGCCACCAGCTCGGTGGCGGCGTTGTCCTCGCCCGCAACCACGACGCTCGGGGTGGCGCGCGCGGAGGCCTCGATCACCACCATGCCGTACCCCTCGCGGCGGGAGGTCGAGAGCATGCACAGCGCGTGCGTCAGCGCCGCGTCGATCCGCGCGGCGTCGACGAAGCCCGGCGCGTTCGCGATATCGCTCACGCCGTGCTCGGCGAGCGCGCGCTGGAGCACCTCGCGCTCGGGGCCGTCGCCGTAGAACTCTCCGCGCAGCCCGTCGATTCGCCGCGCCGCCAGCGCGAACGCGGCGACCGCCAGCGCCGCGCGCTTCTCGGGGATCAGCCGGCCGGCGAACACCACGAGCGGCTCCGCCGGCCGCGCGGTCGGGGGGTCGAGCGGGCCGGCGTACTCCCCCTCCAGCACGGTCGGCACCCCGCGCAGCCCCTCCGCCTGCAGGCGCCGCGCGTGCAGGCGCGAGAAGCAGAAGGCGCCTTGGGGCAGGCGCGCGCACAGCAGCTGCACCGCATACCCGATCGCGCCCGCCGCGCCGCCGAGATACTCGCGCCAGTATTCGCGGCTCCACACCTCGTGCCAGTCGACGACCAGCCCATAGCGCCCGAGCGGGCGCGCGGCGCCGGCGGCGAGCAGCGAGAAGTAGGGGAACGAGCAGGTGTGCACCACCTCGTAGCGGCGGCCGTGGCGCAGCAGATGCCACAGCACACCCGCCCCAAACACCAATGGCGGCGCGATCCGGCGGCGACCGTCGGCGGTGTACAGCGCCATTTTCGGGCCCACCGCCACCACGCGCACGCCGTCGATCGCCGGCGGGGAGCCCCGCTCCCACTGGCGCAGCGTCAGGTAGGTGACCTCGTGGCCCTCCGCCGCGAGGCGCTCGGCGAGGTTGCGATACCACCGCTCGGCGCCACCGACGGTGTTCGGGAAGAGGCAGTCGTACACTAGGCAGATTCGCACTCCCTGGGAGACTGACAGAGACGCGATGACCACAGCGCAGAAGAGCAGGCCGATCGCCCGGCGAGCCGAGTCGACGCTCGTCTCGGTGGTGATCCCCTGCCTGAACGAGGCGCAGAACATCGAGCGCTGCGTGCTGAGCGCGCGCGCGGCGCTCGCCGACGGCGGGCTCGACGGCGAGGTGCTGGTCGTCGACAACGCCTCCGAGGACGACTCCGCCGCGCTCGCCGCCGCCGCCGGCGCGCGTGTGGTGCGCGAGCCGCGCCGCGGCTACGGCAGCGCCTACCTCGCCGGCTTCGCCGCCGCGCGCGGGCGCTACATCGTGATGGCCGACGCCGACCTGACGTACGACTTCAACGAGATCCCCCGCTTCGTCGCCGAGCTCGACGGCGGCGCGGAGCTCGTGATGGGCGACCGCATGGACAACATCAAGCCCGGCGCGATGCCGTGGCTGCACCGTTACGTCGGCAACCCGATCCTCACCGGCCTGCTCAACCTGTTCTTCGACACCGGCGTCGCCGACGCCCACTGCGGGATGCGCGCGCTGCGCGCCGACGTGCTGGAGCGCCTGGACCTGCGCACCACCGGCATGGAGTTCGCCTCCGAGATGGTGATCCGCGCCGCCAAGGCCGACCTGCGGATCGCGGAGTTCCCGATCGAATACCACCCGCGCGGGGGGGAGTCGAAGCTGTCGAGCTTCCGCGACGGCTGGCGCCACCTGCGCTTTCTGCTCGTGCACTCCCCCACCCACCTGTTCATCCTCCCCGGCGCGCTGCTCGCCGGCCTCGGCACCTTGATCGTCGCGCTGGTCGGCGGCGGCCTCGACCTGTTCGGGCGTTCGTGGGGCATCCACGCGCTGATCGGCGGCGCGCTGCTGATGGTGGTCGGTACCCAGGTGCTCGCGCTCGGCCTCTGCGCGCACGCCTACGGCACCTACTTCATGGGCGAGCGCGACCCCTGGTTCGATCGCATGCGCGCCCGCTTCAGACTCGAGCACGGCCTGCTGCTGGGCGGCGCGTTCGCGCTCGTCGGGCTCGCGCTCGGCGCGGCGATCGTCGCCACCTGGGTCTCGCACGGGTTCGGCTCGCTCGCCGACGAACACATGGCGGTGGTCGCGGCGACGCTCCTGATCGTGGGGATCCAGATCTTCTTCTCGTCGTTTCTGCTGTCGATTCTCGGGCTGCGCCGGCGCTGAGTCGATGACGCGCGTGCGCCGCCTCGCGCTCGGCGTGGCGCTCCTGGCCGCGGCGGGCGCGCTGGCGCTCGACATGTCGGGGCGGGCGCCACGAATCGCCGGCACCGATCACGTCAGCGCGGCGATCTTCTCGGTCGCGCTGCCCGACGGCGGGACGCTCTGCCAGCCCTACATGACGCTGCCGAGCGACGCGCAGCGCATCGAAGCGTTGATTGGCACCTACGGCGCGCCGGTCCCGGCGATCTCGGCGGACTTCGTCGGCGCCGGCGGCCGCACGCTCGCCGCCGGGGCCCTCGCGCGCGGCGCGCGCGAGGGTTACGTCCAGGTCCCGCTCGGCCGTCCCCGCTCGAGCTCCGCCGAAGGAAAGCTCTGCCTGCACGTGCACGCCCGCACGAAGGTCGTGTTCGGCGGCGAACCGTCGGGCGGCACGGCCGCGGCGCTGGTCGACGGCCAGCCGCAGCCGGGAAGGATCGACGTCGTCTACCTGCGCCCCGGCCGCGAATCGTGGTGGCAGCTGCTGGGCGCGCTCGATCAGCGCTTCGGGCTCGGCAAGGCGCCGTTCTTCGGCGACTGGACGCTGCCGTTCGCGGCGCTGGCGCTGCTCGGCGTATGGATCGCCGCGGTGCGGCTGCTGGCGAGGGAGATCACTTGAGAGCCGCGCTGGCGCGCGTCCCGCGCGCGGGGAGGATCTGCTTCGCGATCGCGTTCGTCAACGCCGCGATCTGGGGCTTCGTGGTGCCGCCCTTCCAGGTGCCCGATGAGATCAGCCACTTCGCCTACGCCCAGTACCTCGCCGAGACCGGCCAGCCGCCGCCGCAGGGGCTCAAAGGCCAGTACTCCCCCGAAGAGCAGGGGACGCTCGAACGGCTGGGCTTCTTCGAGACGATCGGCCGCGCGGGGCAGCGCGGGATCCTCACTCCCTCCGAAAACGCGGTGCTCGAACGGTTCCTCGCCTCCCACCCCAGCCCCGTCGGCCAGGGCGGCACGACGTCCACCAGCAACCAGCCGCCGCTCTACTACGCGCTCGAGGCGATCCCCTACCTGCTCTCGCCCTCCGCCGACATCCTTGTGCGGCTGGCTCTGATGCGTCTGCTCTCGGCGCTGATCGCCGCCGGGACGGTGCTCGCGGTGTTCATGTTCCTGCGCGAGCTGCTGCCGCGCACGCCGTGGGCGTGGACGGTGGGGGCTTTGATGGTCGCCTTCCAGCCCACCTTCGACTTCCTCGCCGCCGGCGTGCACGGCGACAACCTCCTCTTTTTCGTCTCCTCGCTGACGTTCCTGCTGCTGCTACGCGCCTATCGCCGCGGGCTCACGCTGTGCCGCGCGCTCGTGCTCGGCGCGGCGATCGCCGCCGGGGTGCTGACGAAGCTGACGTTCATCGCGCTGCTGCCGGGGATCGCGCTCGCGCTGCTCCTGCTCTGCTGGCGCGCGCGCCGGTCGCAGGGCGGCGTGCGGGCGCTCGCGCTGCTCGCCGCGACGGCCGCCGTCGCGTTCGTGCCGGTGGCGCTGTACGCGGCGCTCAACGTGCTCGCCTGGCATCGCGGCGGCATCACCGCGGGCGGCTTTGCGGGCGCCACCGGCAGCACGCTCCCGAGCGGCGGCACGGTGACGCTCAACCAGACGCTCGACTACACCTGGCAGCTGTATTTGCCCAAGCTGTGGTTCATGAACCACCTCTACTTTCCCGAAGCCCCGATCTGGTCGACCTGGCTGGACGGCTCGATCGGGCACTTCGGCTGGCTGGACTACACGTTCCCGGCGTGGGTGTACAGCGATGGGCTGAAACTGCTGTACGTGCTGCTCGCGCTCGCGCTGATCGGACTTGTGCGTCTGCGCCGCGGGATCCCGGGGATGCTGCCGATCTTCGTCTGCTTCGCCACCATGGCCGTCGGGCTGTTGGGGGCGATCGGCTACGCCGGCATCCGCTACCAGCTCAGCACCGGCTATCCGTTCGCGCAGGCCCGCTACCTGTTCCCGCTGGTGGCGCTGTATGCGCTGTTTATCGTGCTCGCCGCCAACGCCGCGCCGCGCCGCTGGGCGCCGCTGCTGGGGGCGCTGCTGGTGGTGCTGGCGATGACCCACGGGCTGTTCGCCGAGACGCTCACAATCTCGCGCTACTACGGATAAGCGCCGTTTCGCGCTCGCGCAGCGCATGGCGCAGCCCCGCTTCCACCTCGTCGGTGGCGTGGTCCCACGTGTGGGCGGCCACGAACTCGATGCCCTCGCGCGAGCGCCGCTCCCACCGCTCGCGGTCGCTCAGCAGCCGCTCCATCGCGTCGGCCAGCCGCTGCGGGTCCAGCGGCGCCAGCTCCAGCGGGCCGCCGTCAGCGCCGAAGATCGACTCGGCGCTGACGCCCGCCAGCTCGACGCAGGGCAGCCCGCACGCCAACATCTCTTTGGGCATCAGCGAGAAGTTGGTGAGCGACAGGCAGAGGCCCACCGAGGCCTCCGAGTACAGGCGCGCGAGCTGCGCTGGAGAGAGCACGCCCATGTGCTCGTAGGGGAAGGCGGCGTGCAGCGGCTTGTCGGTGCCGAACAGCACGATCCGCGTCTGCGGGCGGCGGCGCTTCAGCTCCGCCAGCGCCATCAGCCCGATCGGCACCGCGCGCCGGGGGGTGGCGTGGCGAGCGTAGTAGATCACCGTGTCCTCGCGGCGCCCCACCGCCAGCGGGCGGTAGGTGTCGTGCTCGACGCCCAGCTGGAAGGCGTCGGCGCTCGCGCCGTAGCGCTCCACCAGGAGGTCGCGCAGCCACGGGCTCGCGGCGATGCAGTGCAGCCCGTGGCGGTAGGTGTCGGCGGCCAGCAGCTGCTCGGTGGAGGCGGCGTAGAACTCGGGCTCGTGGTCGTTCACCACGTACGCGCGCGCCCGCGTCCCGTCGAGCCCGAGCATCGCGTGCACCGTCTGCCAGCCGGTGGCGATCGCCACGTCGGCGCCCTGCCACTGCTCGAACCCCTTGTACACGGGGCCCTCGAACGGCGCGAAGTATTCGCGGATCTCGCGGCGGATGCGCGCGGCGCGCACGTCGCGCATGTGGTTGTGGTAGTCGGCCAGCCACACGCTGCACGCGTGCCCGCGCCGCTCCAGGCGGGTGAAGATCTGAAACAGCGTGTTGTGCCCGCCGCTGCCGCGGCTGTAGGGGGGGATCACCATCGCCAGGCGCAGCTGCTCGCGCGCCGCCATCCCCGGTGTCGCGTCGAGCAGCGGCGCGGACCCCTCGTTCCAGACTTTGGCGACGATGTCGTAGTCGTCGTGAGGGAGCAGCTGACCCACGTGCTCGGTCGCAGGCAGCTGTGGGAGCGCCGCCGCCGGCGGTTGCTCGGGACGGTTGCCGTTGCTGGCGCAGGCGCCACCGGTGGGCCCGCTCACCTCGCCGCCGGCGCCTGCGCCGTGTCCGTTCGCGCCGCCGCTGGTTGTGCCGTCCGCGCTCGCGCCGTCGCCCGCGGCGTCGCCGCGCCCCTCCAGCGAGATCCGTCGCCGCAGCGGCGCGGGCACTCGCTCGGCGCGGGAGCCGAGCGCGGAGAAGATGCGCCGGCCGCCGTGGTGCACGGCCGCGCGCGCCGTCCAGCGGGCACGCTCCGCCGCGCTCATCTCGCCCTGCGCGGCCATCCAGCGGCGGTCGGCGGCCACCTGTGAGGCCACGTGACGGGCGGCGGGCAGCGGCGCGAACGGCTCGACGTGGCCGGCGCTCTGGCGCAGGCCACGGTACTCGTCGAAGTAGCGGCGCATGAACTCCAGCGCGCCGTAGTCGTGCGCGTGCAGCACCGCGGCGCCGGGGTGGTAGACCTTCGCCCAGCTGCCCGCCAGCGCGTCGGCGCCGAACGCCTGATCCTCGGCGTAGGGCACGTCGCGGAAGCGGATCTCCTCCCAGCAGGCGCGCGCGTAGCAGGCGTTGACGTTCGAGAGGAAGGTCGGGTCGCCGCTGCGCTGCACCACCGGCGCGCCGCCCGCGGCGAAGCCGGCGAAGAACTCGCTCAGCTCGCGCGCGATCATCGGGCTGGTGTCCGCCCGCGGCAGGTGCGGGCCGTAGGCGGCGCCCACGCGCTCGTCGAGCGCGAACGCCTCGCGGTAGGCGTCCAGCCAGCCCGGCACGGGCGTCGCGTCCTGGGTGAGGAAGCAGATCAGCTCTCCGGAGGTGCGCTCGGCGCCGAGGTTACGGGTGCGCCCGTGGCCGAACTCGGCGGGCTCGATCTCGAGCACTTCCACGCCTGCCGCGCGCGCGATATCGAGCGAGTGGTCGCGCGAGCCGGAGTCGATCACGAGCACCTCATCGAGGCCCTCGCGCGCGAGGGCCTCCAGCAGCTCCTCCAGGTAGCGCTCGCCGTCCTTGACGGGGATCACGGCGCTCACCGGCGCGGGGATCACGGCGCTCACCGGCGCGCCGGCGCCGCTCACGGGACCTTCACCGGGCTCATCGGGCTCGCCCTTGTCAATGCGCTCGTCCGGCTCACGATGGCCCAAGCAGCTTGCGCTTGGCGACCTTCACCCGCCACCACACGCCGCGCACGGCGCGCAGCGTGTCCAGCGCCTGCATCGCGCCGGGGCGGCGCATCAGCGCGTTGAGGTCGAGGTGCCAGCGGTCCAGCCAGTAGGCCTGCTCCTGCCATTTGGCGATTGCCGCGTTGGTGCGCGTCTGCACCTCCACCAGCTCCGTCTCCAGTGCGGCGACGCGGGCGCGCAGGCGCTCGTTCTCGGCCGCGAGCGCCGCATGATCGCCGCGCGCGCCGGCTTCGCTCTGCGCCCTGGCGCTGCTTTCCGGACCGTCTGCCACCAGCTCCTCCTTCACCTCACTGGCCTCCATCTCACAGATTCTCCGCGATCCGCGCCGCGGCGCGGTTGAATACCAAAAAACCGGCGATGAAGATCGCCACCACGATCGCGAGGGCGCCGAACAGCGCGCTCCAGCTGCCGAGCACCTGCCCGGCAGCGGGGGTGGCGTGGGTGATCATCGCATGGCGGAACTGCTGGAAGATCACCGCCAGCGGGTTGAGCATGTAGAGGTGCAGCAGGGTGGTGCTGAGTTTGGCTTGCACCGTCTGGATCGAGATGATCACCGGCGAGGCGTAGAACAGCGCCTGCGCGAACACTTCCCAGATCGGCTGGATGTCGCGGAAGTGCACGAACAGCGCCGAGAGCAGCATCGCCATGCCGGTCGCGAATACCACCAGCGCGAGCACGATCAACGGCAGCTCGGCCCAGCTGAGCATCGGGCGCACGCCGGCGCTGAGCGCGAAGATCGCTACCACGATCAGGTTGAGCGCGAGGTTGAACAACCCGAGCAGTACCACCGACAGCGGGATCACCAGGCGCGGGAAATGGATCTTGCGCACGAGGTTCTCGCGATCGACGACGCTGCGCACGGCGTTGGTGGTGCCTTCGATGAAGAACGTGAACAGCACGATCGAGCCGAGCAGCTGCGCGCCGTAATACTTTTCGCCGGGCTTCTTGCCGTCGTTGACGTGGCCGACCTTCGTGAAGAACACCCACAGAACGCCGAACAGCAGCAGTGGCTTCATCAACGTCCACACATACCCGAGCGCCGAGCCGTAGAAGCGCAGCTTGAATTCGGTGCGCGCGAGCGTGAACGTCAGCGACCAGAAGCGGCGCAGGTCGCTGCCGAGCGCGGAGGGGCCGTGCACGCGGTGGGTGGCGGGTGTGGAACGCGGCAGCGGCAGGCGGATGCCCTGCCCTGTGCTCATCGTGTTCGCCTCCGCCGCTGGCCGGCGTCGATGCGTGCGCTTGCGGAATGTGCGACGGCCGCGCGGCGGCTCATGCTCTGTGGATCCTCGCCTCGACGGGCAGCTCGAGGATCCCGCCGGAGGTGGTGCCGTGGATCACGATCGAGGTCATGTCCTCCACCAGCGCGAGCGCGTTGGCGCCGGTGCCCGCGCGCGCGAGCGAGGGGGTGAGCGTGTAGCGGGAGGGGGTCAGCCACGGGGGCAGCGAGAAGCGCGCGATCGCCGTCTCCCCGGCGCGGTAGGAGCCGCTCGCGCCCCCGTGTTGGTCGGAGCGCGCGACCACGATCGTGTGGCCGAGCTCGGTACGCAGCGTCGCCGCGAACACCGGGTCGGCGAGGTCCTCGCCGAAGCGCACCTCGAAGCACATGCTGATCGGCTCCTCCTGAGCAGAGCTCGTGACGCGCTCGCCGGCGGCGTTCTCGAACCAGGCGTCGGCGATCGTCGTGCCGGCGCCGGCGCCCACGGGCTCCTCGGCGGGCGCCTCGTGGGGGAGCTGGCCGAAGTTGAGCTTGTGGTAGGCGCGGCCGATCGCGCGCGGCTCGCCGATCTGCACCATCCGCCCGTGCTCCATCAGCATCGCACGGTCGCAGAAGCGCTCCACCGAGTACATGTCGTGCGAGACGAACACGATCGTGCGTCCCTCGCGCTTGAGCCGGTAGAACTGCTCGAAGCACTTCTGCTGGAAGGCGGCGTCGCCGACCGCGAGCACCTCGTCGATCAGCAGGATCTCGGCGTCGACCTCGATCGAGGTGGCGAACGCTAGGCGCACGAGCATCCCCGAGGAGTAGTTCTTGAGCTTCAGGTCGACGAACTCCTCGAGCTCGGCGAACGCGATCACCTCATCGAAGCGCTCGCGCGCACGGCGGCGCGAGAGCCCGAGCATGATCGCGTTGATGATCACGTTGTCGCGCGCGGTGAGGTCCATGTTGAAGCCGACGCCGAGCTCGATGAACGGGGAGAGCCGTCCCGCGATCGAGATACGCCCGCTGTCGACGCCGTAGATTCCGGCAATGCACTTCAGCAGCGTGCTCTTGCCGCTGCCGTTGCGCCCGACGATCCCGAAGAACTCGCCTTCGGCGATCTCCAGCGAGAGGTCGCGCACGGCGTGCAACTCGTCGTAGCCGGTGGAGCGGAAGGGGTGAAGTGCGCGCTCCTTGAGCGTCGAGTACTGCTGGTGGGGCAGGCGGAAGGTCTTGCTGACGCCCTCGATCGCGACTGCCGCCGGGCGGCGCACGCCGCTCGTCGGAGGGGAGGGGGAGGAGGAGGGGGGGGCGGCGGTGATCGTCGACAAGGCAGATGAACGCTAGCAATTGGCCATGCGGCGCCCGTAGGCGCGCGTGCAGGCGGCGGGTCCGAGCGCCCAGCCAACCCGCTGCCGGCGAGCGCCGGCGGGCCGGGGACTGGCCCGAGAACCCACCTAGACCGACGCCGCCACGCGGCAGCTCACACCCGCTGCAGCACGTACACGTCCTGGTTGTCCTGGTTGCGCCCGGGGGCGTACTCCAGAACGCGCCACCGCGGGCAGAGTTGCGCGAGCAGCCATTCGGGCGAGAGGAAGGCGGTGCCCCAGTCGGGGTTGATCACGCCCCAGTCGCCCTGCGCGC
>DATMMB010000060.1:0-3202 GCA_035569895.1 Solirubrobacteraceae bacterium
CTTCAACTAGGATCGGCGTCCCCAGGAAGGTGTGCATCGGCGGGTGCCCGTGCGGGAACCCATAGGAGCGAGGGTGGCCGCCGACCGCGGCGAGGCGCAGCGGCACGGGGTCCTCGATCAGCACGCCCAGCACGCCGCGGCCGCGCGGCAGCGCCCCGATCGCCGCATGGGCGGCCTCGTCGATCCCGCGCGTGACGAAGCGCGACAGCTCGGTGCGCGACTCGTCGAGCACGCCGAGCGCCGCATAGCGGGCACCGGTGAGCTCCTGCGCGGACTCCAGCACCCGTTCGAGCACCACGTCGAGGTCGAGCTCGGCGAGCACGCCCTTTGCAAGATCAAGAACTCCACGTACCGCGCGGTCCATTAGCGGCGCCCCTCGCGTGGTGGGATTGCGTCTTCGATGGAGGGTGTCGCGGGAAACGATCCGGCTGCGAGCATCACGGTGGCATCGCCGACTTGAAGACTCTGGGCACGTTGCGCTCCACCCCGAAGTCTACAACGAGAATCCGCGAATCTGGCATTCCGGGGCGGTAAAGATCCTGATCTTCGGTGTGCGCTAAGCACGCCGCTCGGCGCACGATGCGAGCGCGCGCGCCCGGCGGCCATCCCCGCGCGACAGCCGCCGGGCAGTCGGCGGCGCCGTCGCGGCGCCCGCCGCCGACAGGGGTGCGCACGGCTCGGAGAAACAGAGACATCCCTTGACAAAACCACCGTGTGCCGCCTATATTCCACATGCCGGGGTCAGCAGGAGGGTGTCGAAGGGATCGGAAGTCGGCGGAACGTGAGCAGGCGCGGGACTCAGAATGATCGCGATAAGCCGCGCGACCTCGTCGCGAGCGGGTCGGTGGGCGGCCGTGACGACGTCGAACGCGAGCGCGTCGCCGAGGTGCAGCGCGCGCGGATGCTGGGCGCGATGGTGGACCTCACGCGCGAGCGCGGCGCCGAGCGGGTGACGGTGGCGCATGTGGTGGGGCGTGCCGGCGTGTCCCGTCGCACTTTCTACGAGCTGTTCGAGGATCGCGAAGCGTGTCTGTTGGCGGCGCTCGACGAGGCGCTGCACCGGGTGGAGGAGGCGGTGCTCCCCGCCTACCGGCGCGAGCGCGGCTGGAGCGCGCGCATCGGCGCGGGGCTGACGGCGATGCTCGAATGCTTCGACGCCGATCCCGCAACCGCGGCGCTGTGCGTGGTGGATTCGCTCGCCGCTGGGCCGGAGGCGCTGGAGCGCCGCGCGCGCATGGTGGACGCGCTCGTGGGCGCGGTGGATCGCGGCCGGCGCGAGCCGAACGCGCCCGCCGGCCTCAACCGGGTCACCGCCGAGGGCGTGGTGGGAGCGGTGCTGGGCGTCCTCTACACCCGCCTGCGCGAGTCTCACCCCAAGCCGCTGATGTCGCTGCGGGGCCAGCTGATGAGCATGATCGTGCTGCCCTACCTCGGTCCCGATGCCGCCGCCGCCGAGCTGGCGAGACGCGTGCCGCGGACGCGTCGCCAGGCGCGCAGCCGCGAGGACCCGCTGAAGCGGCTGGACATGCGCCTCACCTATCGCACGATGCGGGTGCTGTCGGCGATCGCCGCTAAGCCAGGCCTCAACAATCGCCAGATCGCCCGCGACGCTGAGGTTGCCGACCAAGGTCAGATATCGAAGCTGCTGGCGCGGCTGGAGGGCCTTGGGTTGATCGCCAACGGGGGCGAAAGCCAGGTGCGCGGGGAGCCCAACATTTGGCGGCTCACCGAGCGCGGCGAGGAGCTCGAGCAAGCGATCCGCGCGCGCGAGGGCCGCTAGGGCGCCCGCTGGCCGAAACGCGGATGCGAGCGCAGCGAGTGTCTCCCGGCTTCGGTCGGCGCGCTGCGGCGTCCTCGGTCGCTCGTGTACCGATCGTCGATCAGATGCGATCGACTGATCGGCCAGCACACTTCGCGGGTGGGCGGGCTCCGATCCTTGCATCGCTTGCCCAGCAAACGCCCTAGCAGGCGAGTTCTAAGTGCCGTGGCGGATGCGCTCGCGAAACTCCGCGTAGCGCAGCACCTCGTAGGCGATCAACGCGCAGAGCACCGCGGCGAGCAGCGCGAGCGTGGCGAGCGAGGTCGGTTGCAGGGCGTGCACCAGCGGCAGCAGCGCCAACAGCAGCGCGGCGCACAGCAGGCGGCGGACGCTGAGCGTGTGCATGTTGCGCAGGCGAAAGGCGACGTGGGCGAGCAGGTAGAGCGCGACGCCGCCGAACAGCGCGGCGGCGGGGATCGCCGCCAACGGGCGGGAGACGTGCTCGAGCGTGAGCTTCATCCCGACCGCCGCCAGCGCCACGCCCGCAACCATCGGCAGGTGCAGGTAGGAGTAGGAGTCGCGCGCCAGCTCGTTGCGCTCGCGCCCCTCGACCGCGCGCGACAGACGCCGCTCGGCGGCCAGCGCGGTGACGTCGAAGTACAGCCACCACAGCGCGGCCGCCACCACCACCCCCAGCACCGCGGCGGCGACCACGCCGGCGTGCAAGTGCGCCCGCGCGCCGACCCCCAGCGCGACGATCGACTCGCCGAGCGCGATGATCACGATCGCGCCGTGGCGCTCGGCGAAGTGCCCCGGCACCAGGCGCCAGCCCTCCGCGCCGAACAGAAAGGGGCCGCCCATGTCGAGCGCGACGGCGGCTATCCACAGCGCCCACTGCGCCGTGCTGCCGGCGCCGGCGAGCGCCGCGGCGAGCAGCAGCCCGACGCCGAGCGCGGTGCTGCAGGCGAGCGTCGCCACCGAATGGCGCAGCGCCGGGTCCTCGCGCGAGGCCAGGCGGAAGAGCAGGATGTGGGCGGCGCGCACGACGCCGTAGGCGCAGGCGAACAGCAGCGCCTCCGCGCCGAACGCGCCGGGCACGCACAGCGCGCACACCAAAAGCGCCGCCATCGCCGCGAAGATCGCCAGCCGCACGGCGCCCTCCTCGGGGTCGACGACCGAGGTGAGCCACGCATACCCCACCCACGACCACCACAGCACCGCCAGGACGAGCATCCCCCGCGCCACGCTCGTGAAGGTGGTGTGCTGGTGGACGATCAAAGTGGTGCACTGTGTGAGTGCCAGCACGAACACGAGGTCGAAGAACAGCTCGAGCGGGGTGACGCGCTCGCTGCGACGCGCCACCGCGCGCACGCGCGGAGCGTGTGTCCGGGCGGCGGTGGGAGTAGCGCTCACCCGCCCATCATCGCAAGCGCCTGTCCGCGC
>DATMMB010000061.1:0-2187 GCA_035569895.1 Solirubrobacteraceae bacterium
GCCACCGCCGCGCCCGCCCGCGTCGGCACCACCACCGCCGCTGCGCGCGCCGCTGTCGCGGTGTGTGCCGCGGCGTGCGCGCTGGCCGCCGCGCTTGCGCTTCCCCGGCCCGCACACGCGGCCACCGGCCAGGTGACGTTCGCCCCCTGCAAGGAAAGCACCGAGCTGGCTTGCGCGCACCTCGCCGTACCGCTCGATCCCGGCGGGGCGACGCCGGGGACGATCACACTTGCGATCCGCCGCCGTCGCGCGCCGGTGGGAGAAGCCCGCTCGGCGGTGATCGCGCTCGGCGGAGGGCCGGGGCAAGCGGCGATCCCGTTCACCGAAAGCTTTATCGAACTGCTCGGCCCGATCCTCGACACGCGCGATTTGATCGTGTTCGACCAGCGCGGCACCGGCTATTCGCACCCGCTCTCCTGCCACGGCTTCGAAGCGCCCGGCGCCTACCGCGCATACGGGAAGCTGCTTGCCTCGTGCGCCGAACAGATCGGGCCCGAACGCGCCTTCTACACAACGCTGGACTCGGTGGCCGACATCGAGGCGCTGCGCAGGGCGCTGGGGTACGAAAAGCTCGTGCTGTACGGCACCTCCTACGGCACGAAGGTGGCGGAGGAGTACGCCCAGCGCTACCCGCAGAACGTGGAAGCGCTGATCCTCGACTCGGTGGTGCCGCCCGCCGGGCCCGATCCGCTCGACCGCTCGACGTTCGCCGCGATCCCCCGCGTCCTGCGCCAGCTGTGCGCGCAGCGCCTGTGTGCGCACATCACGCACAACCCCGTGGGCGACCTTGCGCGGCTGGTGAAACGGATGGGAACCCACCCACCCGGCGGCGCGGTGATCGGCCATTACGTCGGATCGCACGGCCACCGCCGCCCGATCCCCATCTCCTCCGACGAGCTCGCCGACGTGCTGCTGGCGGGCGACTTCAACCCGATATTGCGCGCCGAACTCCCCGCGGCGGTGCATGCCGCCGACGAACATGACTATGCCCCGCTCGCGCGGCTGCTCGTGCACACCGCCGGCGGCGAACACGAAGAAGGGGAAGGGATCGACGTGCCGCTCTACCTCACGACCACCTGTGAAGAGGTCGACTTCCCGTGGCGCCGCACCGCCGGCCCGCGCGAACGGCTGGCGCAGGCGAGGGCGGCGATCGACGCGCTGCCGGCGAGCGCGTTCGCGCCGTTCACGGCCGCCAACGTGCTTAACTTCGACGAGCTGGGCGTGTGCGCGTACTGGCCGTTCGCGACGCCCGCGCCACCGGCGGTGGCGAGCACGCTGCCGAACGTGCCGACGCTGATACTCAGCGGCGCCGACGACCTGCGCACGCCCACCGCCAACGCGCGCGAAGTGGCGGCGCAGATCCCCGACGCGCACATGCTGGTGGTGCCGTACACCGGGCACGCGGTGCTCGAGGACGAGCCGGGGAACTGCGCGCGCAAGGCGCTGCGGGCGATGTTCGCCGGCGGCGTGGGGGTTCACCCGATCAAGCCCTGCCCCACCGCCCCGCCGCCGGCGCTGCTGCGGCCCACACCACTCGCGCCGGCGCGGCTGGCGGACGTGGCGCCCGCACGCGGCTATCACGGCCGCGCCGGGCGCACGCTGCACGCGGTGCGGCTGACGATCGCCGACGCCGCCCGCCAGCTCGCACTCAGGCTGCTCGAAGCCGGCCCGGGCGCGAGCGGCATGTTGGGCGGCGGCACGCTCGACAGCGGGGGGCTGCGCAGCGGCTGGGCAAGCCTCGGCGGGAGCGGGCTGCGCTTTCACGACTACTCCTACATCCCCGGCGTCGCGCTGTCGGGCGCGATCCAGTCAGAACACGCCATGTTGTACATCGCCGGGAACGCCGCGGCGGGCGGCGTGCTGCGCCTCGGCGCCCACCACCTGCTGGTGGGCGAACTGGAAGGCGAGCATGTAACCGTGCGGGCGAGCGCGACCGGCGGCGCCGGCATACAGGCGAGCGTCCTCCCGGCGCGACCCCGCCCGGCGGGCCCGCAAAGGCACGTCCTCCCGGCGCGGCGGCGCTCGACGAGCCTGCGACTCCATGCCCGTCCGCCGCGAGCGGACGCCGTCGGGGTACCGTCAGCCGCGGCGCAGCCTGACGCTATTGTCGGAGCGGATGCGCAGGCCAGCGAAGATCTCGGTTCGCGCGGCGGTGCTGACGGCGCTGCTGCTCGCGAGCTCGCCCGC
>DATMMB010000062.1:0-3260 GCA_035569895.1 Solirubrobacteraceae bacterium
ATGCCGATGGGCTCCTCGCGAGCCACGCCAACGGACCCCATCAGCCCTCGACACCGCTTCCCGAGTGGACCGCAGGAGACGGCTCCGCTCCAGCGGCGGCGAGCGCGTATGCGGACTCGATCTGAGTCCATGCGTAGCGCGCGGCCTCCAGATCGCCAAGCAGCGACCGACCGTCGTCGGCCCTCACGGCCGCGGCGAAGTGCTCCCACTCCGCGCTCCACGAGCGGTCCTCGCCGGGGTAGGCGATCTCCTCGAGGTCCGGCGGCCCCAGCTCTGGTCCCATGCGGTGAATCTGCAATCGCTGCTGCCCATAGGAGCCGGTCAGCCCGTCCACCTGGAGCTTGGCCCGCTGGCAGTAGAGCTCGAGCGAAAAGAGGTTCTTCCACTCGGTCCAGCTCACGGCCAGCAGCGCCCACGGTCCGTGGCGGGCGTCGGCCGCCCCGAGGATCAGCGCCGCGTTGTCCTCGACGGGAGCGTCCCAGAACTGGGTGCGCAGGAGGGCGGAGTGCAGTGGCAGCGGGCCGAGCAGCCAATGGCTGAGGTCGAGCAGGTGCATCCCCTGGTCGACCAGCTCGCCGCCGCCAGAGCGGGCGGGGTCGGCGCGCCACTCCCGCTCGTAGCCGGGTCGGCCGCCATGTCCATAGCGCGCTCGCAGGCGCATCGGCTCGCCGTGCCGACCGGAGCGAGCCTCCTCGGCGACGCGCGCAAGGGCGGGATGGAAGCGGTGGTTGAATCCCACCTTGACCAGCCGTCCGCTCGTTCGCTGGTGTTCGATCAGGCGGTCGATCTCGACGCTCGACACTCCCCCGGGCTTCTCCACCAGCACATGCGCACCGGCCGCAAGGGCCAGCTCGGCGAGGCTGGCCAGCGCGGCGTGCACGCTCGCCACGATCACCACGTCGGGTCGCAGGTCGAGCAGCTGACGCAGCGTTGCGCAGGGGGCGCAGCCGTGCCGGGCCGCGAGGCTCCGCGCGGCGGAGGCCTCGATATCGTGGCAGGCGATCAGCTCATCGTCGCGACCAAGCGCGTGCGCCCGCTTGCCGCCAACCAGCCCGCATCCGACGATTGCCACCCGCAGGCGCGTCATGCGTACTCGCTGGCGTAGGCGCCGCCGAACTCGAAGTCAAACGGGAGCTCTTCGGCGCCCGCCGCCGCCATCGCCCGCCTGGTGTCCTCGGGGCGGCGCGCGTACACGAGCAGAAATCCGCCGCCGCCCGCGCCCACGAGCTTGCCGCCGATCACGCCGCTGGCGCGCGCGAGCTCGTATAGGCGGTCGATCCGTGCGTTGGCCATTCCCGGCGAGCGCTCGCGCTTGTGCAGCCAGTGTTCGTGCATCAGCTCGGCAAGACCCTCTACATCGCCCGCGGTGAGCAGCTCGTAGATTCTGTGCCCGAGCTCCTTGGTGCGGTGCAGGTTGGCGAGCATCTGCGCATCGCCGGCTCGCGAGCGCGCATCCTGGTCGGCGAGGATCGCCGAGGCCGCGCGCGACTCGCCGGTGTAGAAGAGCAGCAGGCGCTCGCGCAACTGCCGCTGCGCCCCGGAAGCGAGCTCCAGCGGCAGCACATCCACGGCGCCGCCGTTGTCGATCGCGTATGCGCAGATCCCGCCGTGCGCGGCGACGTAGGGGTCCTGCTTGCCGACTGGCTCGCCGAGCACGTCCATCTCGATCGCGCACGCCGCCTCCGCCAGATCGGCGGGGCTGATCGAGGTGTGGCGAGCGCGCACGAGGCCCTTCAGCAAGCACACCGTGTAGGCCCCCGAGGAGCCCATGCCAGTGCCCGCTGGCACGTCCGCCACCGAGGCGATCTCGAGCGGGCTGCCGCACCAGTGGCGCAGCAGGCCCTCGCGCAGGAGCGGGTGGCGGATCTGCGCAACCTCGTCGACCTCCTCGAGCTCTGAGTACTTCATCCGGTAGCGCCGCTGAAAGGCGGTGTGGGTGAGCATGTACACGTACTTGTCGATCGCCCCGGAGACGAAGAAGCCGCCGTGCTTGCGGTAGTAGGAGGGAAGGTCGGTGCCGCCTCCGCCGAGCGAGATGCGCAGCGGCGCGCGGCTGAAGATCACACTCATCGGCGCACCCCACCCGCGGCGAGCGCATCCTCGGCCGGCTGCTCGCGCCACGCGTGCTCGTTGGCCTGCAGCCAGCGTATGGTTCGCAGCACGCCCTCACGGATCGGCACCTGCGGGCGCCACCCGAGCGCGCGGATGCGGGCCGTGTCGAGGTGGATCAGCGGGCTGTCGCCCACCCAGCCGCGGCGCCCGCCGGTGTATTCGATGCGCGGCGCGAGCCCGAGCTGCGCGGCGATCAACCGCGCCGACTCGGCGACCGTGAGCGTCTCCTCGGTGCCGAGGTTGTACACGTGCGCGCCCGGCTGCCCGCGGTGGCGTTCGGCGGCGAGCAGCATCGCGCGCAGGCAATCCTGCACGTACAGGTAGGACTTCTCCTGGTGGCCGTCACCGAGCACGCGCAGCAGCGTGGGGTCGCGGCGCAGCGCGCGATGGAAGTCGTACACGTGCCCGTGCGTGTAGCGCTCCCCGAGGATCGACACGAAGCGGCAGATCACGCCCACCATTCCGCACCCTGTCGTGTACGCCGCGATCAGCCCCTCGCCGGCGAGCTTCGACGCCCCGTACAGCGAGGTCTGCAGCGGAAAGGGGGCGTCCTCGGGGGTGGGGAACACCTGCGGCTCGCCGTACACCGATCCGGTCGAGGCGAACACGATCCCCCCCACTCCGTGCGCGCGCATCGCCTCCAGCACGCGCGCCGTGGCGATCGTGTTCTGCTCGAGGTCGCGGCGAGGGTGCTCCAGGCCGCGGCGCACATCGGCGTTGGCCTGCAGGTGGAACACCCATTCACAGCCCTCCAGCGCTCGCGCCAGCGCCTGTGTGTCGAGCACGTCGCCCTCCACCAGCCGCACACCCGGCCGTGCGAGCGCATCCACCAGGAACTCTCTCCTGCCGGTGCGGAAGTCGTCGAGGATTGTCACCTCCACCCCCCGGCCGCTCAGCAGGTCGGCGAGGTTGGAGCCGATGAAGCCCGCGCCCCCCGTGATGCACACGCGCCGCATCGCCGCTACAGGGTGAAACCCGCGGTGGCGGCGTCGCGGTGGAACATGCGCACCGTCTCCAGCGAGTACCACTCGAGCTCGGTGCCCAAACAGTCGAGCTTTCCCAGCAGGTCGTGGGTGACCGTGATGATATGGCAGCCCACCCGGTCGGCTTGCACGATATTTAGGATCTCCCGCGGCGAGGCCCAGATC
>DATMMB010000063.1:0-2989 GCA_035569895.1 Solirubrobacteraceae bacterium
TGACGTGGTCGTCCTGGTTGCGGGCGATCACGTTGAACGCCATCCGCCGATACTGCTGCTCGGCGACCGGCGTGGGGAGACCCAGGCGGCGGATCAGCAGCATCAGCTGCTCGTAGCTGTAAGTGCCGGGCTCGTTGTAGCTCACGTGCTCGAGCGCCCCCACCGTCTGCATGTGCAGCTTGCCGCCGCCGTCGGGCCGGTCGAAGCGGCGGGTCATGAAGTGCCGTCGGCCGTGCTCCTCCAGCAGCCGGCACTCGCTCATGTCGACGCCGGCGGCTTTGGCCATCCGCGCGTACGCATACTCCACCGCACCCCACCCCCGCGGGTCGGCGAGCCCGTGGTCGCCGGCGTGCGCCACCCCATCGAACTTCAGCAGCCAGTGGCGAAAGCCATCGCCGGCGTCGACCTGGCCCGAACGGACCTGGCCGGTGGTTTCGTTGTAGGCGATGAACGCCTTCGGGCGCGCGCCGCCGGCGGAGCTGCCGATGGCGAGGATCGCCTTCGTCGCCTCCTCGTCGGGGTCCTCGCTCAGCTCGGCCACGAACTGCTCGCGCTGGGCGAGCACCTCGCCCGCGAGGCGCACCAGCTCCTGCACCTGCAGGTCGGCCTCGCCGGGGATCGTCGCCGGCTCGTGCGCCGGCTGGAACTCCAGCGCGCCGGTGCCGCGGGCGCCGACGTAGCACAGGCGCTGCACCGCGTCGAAGCTCGACTCCGCGCGCCCCTGCGCAGCCAGCCAGGCGTTGACGAGCGCCGTGCCCCAGCGGTCGGGCAGCGAGTCGGCGAGCAACCCGGGTAGGCCCCTGAAGGCGTCCTGTGGCAGCCCCGCAAACCGGTAGGGCTGCGCGCGCAATGGCATCCGCACGGGCGACACCTCGATTCCGCTGCGCACGAACGCGGGGTCGTACTGGAAGGTGGCGTAGCGCGCGTCGGGGTCAATCGACACCGCCGCGATCCGTGCGCCCCACAGGGTCACCGCGGCGACGGTCATGTGCGTTCTTCCGGCTCTCCGTCCGGCTCCCAGTCCGGCTCCCAGTCCGGCTCCCCGTCCGCTCCACCGCTCGGCTCCCGGCCGTGTCGCTCACCCGGCTCCCCGTCTGGTGTCGCACCCGGCTCCCTGGTCTGCTTCTGGCCGTGCTGTTCGAGCGGCCCCCCGTCCCGCTCCTCGCCCCACCGCCATGGCTGCGCGGCGGACTCGTCGGCCGGCGTGCGCCGGGCGCGGGCGCGACGGCGCACACGCGATCGGCCGCGGCGCTGCTCGCGTTCCAGCCGGGCGATCGGCAGCTCGATCGACTCGGGCAAGGCGGCATCGAAACCGTCCAGCAGCTCCAGCGCACGCAGCAGCTTCACCAGCGAGCCGATCTGCGCCGACTCGCCCCGCTCCACGCGCTGCACGGTCGCCTTGCCGAGTCCGGCCTGGGCGGCCAGCTCGGCCTGGGTCATGTTGCGCGCGAGACGGTGGCGCGCCAGCCTCTGGCCGAGCTCGCCGAGCACTGCTTGATCGGTCGAGAAAAGATCTAGGCGCATCGTTTCTGATGTTTTATCGTGGTAATCATCTATAACGCATCAACTTTGATGCTGACTGTATCACGATCTAAGGCAAGTGTCAACATGCCTAACATCAATTCTGATGCGCTAAAACAGAATATCCTTATAACGCATCATTATTGATGCCAAATATGTTAGCCGACCGGGCACGTGCCGTCTCTGGACGCCCGTTCGATGCCTCCACCGGCCGGTGGTATCTTCGAAAGCGACCTCCACGCGGAGAGCTGGTCAGGCGCGGCGCCAGGAGCCCCCGGACGCTCTCCGTCCCAGAGAAAGGACTCGATCAGCCCGTGTGCGGAATCGTCGGTTACGTCGGCAGGCGCGAGGGCAGCGCGGGCGAGACGCCCATCCAGGAGCTTTTGCTCGCCGGTTTGAAGCGGCTGGAGTATCGCGGCTACGACAGCGCCGGCATCTCGGTGATCGCCGACGAGCGCATCGATGCGGTGCGCGCCGTCGGCAACCTCGGCGCGCTCGAAGCCAAGCTGCGGGCGGGGGCGGACGCGCCGGATGGCGCTGGTGGGCGTGAAGGGGCCGTTGTGACGCTCGCGCGGCCTGCCGCCACCGGCATCGCCCACACCCGCTGGGCCACGCACGGGCGCGTCAGCGAGGAGAACGCCCACCCGCACTTCGACAGCGACGATCGCATCCACGTCGTCGTCAACGGGATCGTCGAGAACTACCTGCCGCTGCGCGAGCGGCTGCTCGCCGACGGCTGCGAGTTCACCTCCGAGACCGACGCCGAGGTGATCGCGCACCTGATCGCCCGCCACTACGCCGGCGACCTCGCCGGCGCTGTGCGCGCCGCCTACGCCGACCTGCAAGGCCACTTCGCGTTCGTGGCGATGAGCCTCGACGAGCCGCACACGCTGGTGGGGGCGCGACGCGAGTGCCCGCTCGTGGTCGGACGCGGCGAGGGCGAGCAGTTCCTCGCCTCCGCCGTGCCCGCGTTCCTCGCCCACACCCGCACGGTGCAGTACCTCGAAAACGGGGAGATCGCGGTGCTCACGCCGGACGGCGTCACGATCACCACGCCCGACGGCACCGAGCTGGAGCGCCCGATCGAGACCGTCGACTGGGATGAGGACGCCGCCGAGAAGGGCGGCTTCGAGACGTTCATGCTCAAGGAGATCCACGAACAGGCCGACGCGGTCGCCGAGACGATCGCCGACCGCACCGCGCGCGGGGACGGCGTGAGCCTCGTCGAGCCCGGGGCGCTCGACGAGTCGGCGCTCATCGGCGTGGGGCGGATCGTGATCGTCGCCTGCGGCACCTCCTACCACGCCGGCCTGATCGGCCGCTACGCGATCGAGGAGTGGGCGCGCGTGCCGGTCGAGGTCGACATCGCGTCGGAGTACCGCTACCGCAATCCGGTGGTCGGTCCCGGCGATCTCGTGATCGGGATCTCCCAATCGGGCGAGACGGCCGACACGCTCGCCGCGATGCG
>DATMMB010000064.1:0-2085 GCA_035569895.1 Solirubrobacteraceae bacterium
AGGCGCCGACCGGCTGACCGAGCTTGGGCTCGTAGCAGAAGACCGGGATCTCGACGTCGCCGTGCTTGGCGGCGTCGACGAGCATCGCGTTCTCCGGCGCCTGCACCTCGCGGCCGTCGATCGTGAAGGTGATGGTTTTCGGCTTCGGGCGGGGCATCAGTGGTGCGCCTCCGGGTACGGGCCGGTGCCGGCGCCCGCCGCGACCACACCCTGCGCGGCGAGCGCGGCGTCGGAGGCGCCGGCGCCGTTCAGGCCACGGCGCAGGCGGGCCCGCTCCATGTGCGCCTCCAGCTCCGGGCGGAACTTGGCGACGATCGAGCCGATCGGCATCGCCATCGCGTCGCCGAGCACGCACAGGCAGTTGCCGATGATGTGCTCCTGCACGGAGGCCATGATGTCGAGGTCCATCGGCGTCGCCTCGCCGGCGTCGATCCGTTCGAGCATCTCCACCGTCCAGTTGGTGCCCTCGCGGCAGGGGGTGCACTTGCCGCACGACTCGTGGCGGTAGAACTTCGCGACCTTCAGCGCCACGTCGAGGATCGGGGTCTGGTCATCGGCGACGATGATCGCGCCGGAGCCGAGCATCGTGCCGGCCTTCGCGAGCGAGTCGAAGTCATATGGGATATCGAGATCGTCGCCGGTGAGCACGGGCGAGGAGGAGCCGCCGGGGAACCAGCACTTGACCTTGCGGCCGTCCGGCGGCCCGCCGGCGAGGCCGTGGACGATCTCGCGCGAGGGGATCCCCAGCTCGATCTCGTAGTTGCCCGGTTTTTGCACGTGGCCGGAGATCGACACGACCTTCGTGCCGGTCGAGGTCGCGACGCCGAGCTTCGCGTACTCCGCTCCCCCCATCGCGACGATCGACGGCACCGTGGCGAGCGTCTCGACGTTGTTGATCAGCGTCGGCCCCTGGTAGAGACCCTGGATCGCCGGGAACGGCGGCTTCAGGCGCGGGTTGCCGCGCTTGCCTTCGAGCGAATCGAGCAGGCCGGTCTCCTCGCCGCAGATGTAGGCGCCGGCTCCCCGGTGCACCACGAGCGAGAGCCTATGCCCGGAGCCGAGCACGTTCTCGCCGACGTAGCCGGCCTCGCGCGCTTCGCGCACGGCCGCGTCGAGCACGTCGGCCTGCAGCACGTACTCGCCCCGGATGTAGATGAACGCCTGCGTGATCCCCGCCGCGTAGGCGGCGATCGCGATCCCCTCGATCAGCGCGTGCGGGGTCTTCTGCATCAGCTCGCGGTCCTTGAACGTGCCGGGCTCGGACTCGTCGGCGTTGCACACGAGGTACTTGTCCATGTCGCCTTGGGGCAGGAACGACACCTTCGTGCCCATCGCGAAGCCGGCTCCACCGCGACCCCGCAGGCCGGAGGCTTTGAGCTGTTCGAGCAGCTGCTGGGGCGTCATCGCAAGCGCCTTACGCAAGGACTTGTAGCCGCCGCGCCGTTCGTACACCGGCAGCGTGTTCAGGCCGGGCTCGTCGATGTCGCGCAGCAGCAGCATCGGCGGGCCGCCCGCGCGCGTTGAATCGGTCGTTGCGGTCTTTGCGGCCCGGGCCATCAGGCGCCTCCCCGCTCGTGCTCGGCGGGGTGCAGGGGAAACTCGCTGCCGTTGGCGCGCGGGTCCGCCACCAGGCGGCGGGCGAGCTGCTTGTCGGGCAGGACCGGGCGTCCGGCGCGGATATCGTCGAGGAGTTGGGGTATGTCGTCGGCGGTGAGCGGCCCGACGTAGACGCCGTCGACGGAGGCCATCGGCGCGATGTCGCACGCGCCGAGGCACTCGAACGGGCGCACGTTGAATTCGTCGTCGTCTCCCGCCGCGTCGCGGATCGCGGCGTGCAGCTCGTCGGCGCCGCACAGCGAGCAGGAGATGTTCGTGCAGACGTACACGCTGTGGCGGCCCACCGGGGTGGTCTCGAGCATGTCGTAGAAGGTCGCCACGGCCGCCAGCTCGGCGGGCGTCAAGCGCATCACACATGCCACCTGCTCGAGCGCGTCCGGCGAGCACCAGCCGTGCACGCGCTGCGCGGCCTCGAGCGCCGGCAGGATCGCGGAGCGGGGGTCGGGGTAGAGCGCCATCCGCTCCTCG
>DATMMB010000065.1:0-5535 GCA_035569895.1 Solirubrobacteraceae bacterium
CGTCGGGCATCAGACCTGCACCTCAGCTCGGGCGCGCATCCCACCGTCCGCGTTCGCGGGCGCCTGACGCCGCTCGAGGAGTACCCGAAGCTCTCGCCGACGGATACCCGCGAGATCGTCTACTCGATCCTCACCGGCGACCAGCGCCAGCGTTTGGAGACCGACTGGCAGATCGACTTCGCCTACTCGATCCCCGGCCACGCGCGCTTCCGCGTCAACGCCTACTACCAGCGCGGCGCGATCGGCGCCGCCTTCCGCCTGATCCCCGTCGGCCTCACCGGCATCGACGAGCTGGGGCTGCCCGCGATCGTGCACGAGTTCACGCGCAAGCCGCGCGGCTTCGTGCTCGTCACCGGCCCCACCGGCTCGGGCAAGAGCACCTCGCTGGCGGGGATGATCGACTCGATCAACCAATCGCGCGACGAGCACATCATGACGATCGAGGACCCGATCGAGTTTCTGCACCCGCACAAGCGCTGCATCGTCAACCAGCGCGAGCTGGGCTCCGACGCGAAAAGCTTCGGCGACGCGCTGAAGGCGGCGCTGCGCCAGGACCCCGACGTGATCCTCGTCGGCGAGATGCGCGACCTGGAGACGATCTCCACGGCGCTGACCGCCGCGGAGACGGGGCACCTCGTGTTCGCCACGCTGCACACGCAGGACACCGCGCAGACGATCGACCGCATCATCGACGTGTTCCCCTCCCACCAGCAGGGGCAGGTGCGCGTGCAGCTGTCGGTCGCGCTGCAGGGGATCATGACCCAGCAACTGATCCCCACCGCCGACGGCTCGGGCCGCGTGGTTGCCTGCGAGGTGCTCGTCCCCACCCCCGGCGTGCGCAACCTGATCCGCGAGGGCAAGACGCATCAGATCTACTCCGCGCTGCAGACCGGCACCGCGCAGGGGATGCAGACGATGGACGCCTCGCTCGCGCAGCTCATGCGCGCCGGCAAGATCTCCCAGAAGATGGCCGAAGGCCGCTCGTCCACCCCCGAAGAGCTGCGCCGCCTATTGGGCGCCGGCTCGCTGGCGGCATGAGCACTTACGTTTTCAAGGCTATGGACCTCGCGGGTGTGAAGGCCCGGGGCGAGGTCGACGCCGACTCCAAGCAGGCGGTCTCCGACCAGCTGAAGGCGAAGGGCATGATCGTGCTCGACATCGCCGACAAGCACTCTTCGCGCGAGATCGACCTGAGCTTCATGCAGACGGTGTCGGCCGGCGACCTCGCGGTGTTCTCGCGCCAGCTCGCGACGATGATCACCTCGGGCATGAGCATCCTGCGCGCGCTGTACGTGCTCGAGGAACAGACCGAGAACAAGCGCCTGAAGACCACGATCGTGGCGGTGCGCAAGGATGTCGAGGCGGGGCTGCCGCTGAGCGACGCGATGGCGCGCCATCCGAAGATCTTCAACCCCCTGTTCGTCGCGATGACGCGCGCGGGGGAGACCGGCGGTCTGTTGGAGGGCTCGCTGCTGCGCGTCGCCGACCAGCTGGAGAAGGACGCCTCGCTGCGCCGCCAGATCAAATCGGCGATGATCTACCCGACGCTCGTGATCGTCTTCGCGATCGGCGTGATGATGGCGCTCGTCGCCTTCCTCGTCCCGGTGTTCGAGAACGTGTTCAAAGAATTCGGCGGCGAACTGCCGGCGATCACGAAGATCTCGGTGAAAATGTCACACCTCGTCACCAACGACTGGTGGCTGTTGATCGGCGGCACCGTGGCCGCGGTGGTGGCCTTCCTGAAGTGGAAGTCGAGCTCGTGGGGCCGCCCGCAGTGGGACCGCATCCGCCTGCGCATCCCGATGAAGATCGGCACGATCGTGCAGGAGGTGGCGGTCGCGCGCTGGTCGCGCACGCTCTCCGCCCTCACCGGCGCCGGCGTGCCGCTCCTGCTGGCGTTGGAGATCACCGGCAAAACGGGCGGCAACGTCGTCGTCGAGGAGGCGATGGAGCAGGTGATCGCCTCCGTCAAGCGCGGCGGCACGATCTCCGCGCCGCTCGCGGAGATCCCGATCTTCCCGATGATGGTCACCAACATGGTGGGCGTCGGCGAGGAGACCGGTGCCCTCGACTCGATGCTCGGCAAGATCGCCGACTTCTACGACGACCGCGTCGACGCCTCGGTCAAGGGCCTCACCTCGATCATGGAGCCGATCATGATCATCGTGATCGGCGCGATCGTCGGCTTCATCGTGATCTCGATGTACATGCCGCTGTTCACGGTGTACAACAACATCCAGTAAGCCTCTCGGCTCGGATAGCCGGCGCCTGGCTGCGTCCTCCCTCGCTCGTGTGCGTTTGCACACTTCGCTCGGTGCGTCCTTGCCATGCTTGGCTCTACGAGCCGAGAGCGAGCGCGCGGCGGGTCAGGACTGCTCGGCGCCGTCGCCCCCGACGGCGGGCTGGTCGCGCCACGCCGCCTGCGCGTCGACCCCGGCGGTGCGCACCCCGGTCCCTGCGCACCAGGGGCACTTGACCTGGCGCGACTCGCCGCCGAGGTTGGACACCACCTGGCCGGTGCCGTGGCAGGGCATGCATTCGGGCGCGGGCGTGGCCATCGGACCGCGACAATAGCGTTATGGCGATGAGCGACGCGACACGAGCACCCGCTGAGCCGGGGTCGGTTGGAGCACACGTGCGACCTGGCCACCCGACCGGAGCGCTCGCGGGGGCGCCGCCGTCGCCGCCCGCCACGCGCGCGTCCGCGCCTGCGCGCTGGGCCGGCTGGGTCGCGCTCGCGGCGATCACGGCGGGCGCCGCCGCGCTGCGCTTCGCCCATCTCGGGCAGGTGCCGGGCGACCCCTTCTATGACGGCGCGGTGCGCAGCATGGGGCTCTCGTGGCACAACTTCTTCTTCGGCGCGGTCGAGCCCTCGGGGGCGGTGGCGATCGACAAGCCGCCCGTCGACCTGTGGCTGCAGGTGGCGAGCGTCAAGCTGCTCGGCTTCGGCTCGGCGGCGCTGAAGACGCCCGAGGCGCTCGCCGGCGTGCTCGCGGCGCCGCTGCTGTTCGCGGCCGTGCGCCCCGCGTTCGGGTGGCGCGCCGCGCTTCTCGCCGCGCTCGCGCTGGCGGTGCTGCCGATCGAGGTGATCACCGCGCGCAGCGACACGATGGACGCGGTGATGATGGCGCTGACGGTGCTCGCGCTCGCGCTGCTCGTGCGCGCCGCCCGCGACGGGCGCACCGCGTGGCTGTTGGGCGCCGCCGCCGCGCTCGGGGTCGCGTTCGACGTGAAGCTGCTGGAGTCGGTGGTGGCGCTGCCGGGGCTCGTGCTGCTCGCCTGGCTGGCGCTGCCGGGAACCCGCCGCCGGCGCGCGGCGCAGCTCGGGCTCGCGACCGTGGTGTACGTGGCGGTCGCGCTCGCGTGGCTGACGGGGACGCTGCTGTTCGGAGCCCACGACCGTCCGTGGGCGTACGGGTCCACCAACGGCAGCCCTTGGAACGCGGCGTTCGTGTTCAACGGCGTCGACCGCCTGGAGGGCAAGGCGCTCGAAGGCGCCCAGCCCGCCTACAGGGCGGGGTATCCATACCCCGAGGCGACGCAGGCCGAGCGCGACGCGATCCCGATCCTGCCGCCCTCGCCCACCCGCCTGCTCGATCGCATCGGCCCGCTCTCGGGCGAGCGACTGGGACTGGAGGCGCTCGCGGGGCTGCTCTTGGGCGGCGCGGCGCTGGCTTCGCTGTGGCGTCGTCGTCGTGGTGGTGGTGTGAGCACCGCGTCAGCTGCCGGCCACCCACCCGTTGACGTTGCCACGCATACGGGCTCGGCGGATGGGCGCGCCTACCACGCGACGGCCGATGGTTCCGCCGCGCCGGCGCCGGCCATCGCTTCACAACCCGGCTCGGTGGCGACTCCCCCCGACCACGGGAGCACAGCCACCCCGCCTTCCCCCCAACCGGCGGAGCGCCTGCGCCTGGCGCTGCTGTCGGGCCTGATGCTGTGGCTGGTGTGTGGGATCGCGCTGTTCAGCGACATGAGCCGCCTGCACCCCCGCTACACCGAGGGCTTCACCCCCGCGGTGGCCGCCACGCTCGGGATCGGCCTGGCGTGGGCGACCGAGCGCCGCGGGCGCGGCCGCCTGCTCGCGCTGAGCGCGACGCTGCTGGCGGTCGCGGTGTACGCCGAGCGGCTGCTGTTCGGGACGCCCCCGGTGTGGTGGGTCGTCGCGCTCGCCGCCGCCGGCGCGCTCGCGCTGGCGTGGAGCGGCCTGCCGCGCGGGGACGCGCCGCGCGCGAGCGTCACGGCGCTGGCGTGCGTCTGCCTGCTGGCGATCCCGCTGTGGGCCTCGCTGCGCGCCGTGCGCGCCAACACCTCCGACACCACGCCGCTGGGCATCCTCCGCCACGGCGAGCTGGTGCCGCTCAGCGCCTACCTGCGCGCC
The DNA here is from genome assembly GCA_035569895.1 of Solirubrobacteraceae bacterium. Taxonomy (GTDB): domain Bacteria; phylum Actinomycetota; class Thermoleophilia; order Solirubrobacterales; family Solirubrobacteraceae; genus Palsa-744. Next base: position 4,382 of record DATMMB010000065.1, read on the forward strand.
CACCAGGGCGGCGCTTACTACGAGGCCGCGTTCGACTCGGGCACGAAGATGGGCGAGCTGGTGGAGCGCGACGCGCGCCCGATCCTCGTGCTGACCACGCTCGACGGCCGCGTGTTCACCACCGTCGCCCGTCTGCGCGCGCTCGTCGCCGCCGGCAGGGTCCGCTACGCCTTCCTCGACGAAAATTGTGGATCCCATCCACCCCCCCGCTCGCCCGCCACCGACCCCGACTGCTCCGCGCCGGCGCGATGGGTGCGCGAACACGGCACGGACGTGTCCCGCCAGGCGGGGTTGCCGCGCGCGGGGATGCTGTGGCGGCTGGCTGCACCCGTTTCTCACACCGAAGGCGCTCGGCGTCTCCAAAGCCGCACAAACGAGGTCCGTGCGCCGGTGAGGGGTACCCTGCGCAGGGGATGAGCACCGCCGAGACACCCGCCTCGCTGAAGATCCTGGTGGTCGACGACGAGGAGACGCTGCGCGAGACGCTGACGAGCTCCTTCTCGCGCGAGGGCCACGCCGTCGAGGCGGTGGCATCGGGCGCCGAGGCGATCGCCCGCGCAGGCGACGGCCACTTCGACGTGGTGCTGCTCGACGTCGCGCTCGGCGCGGGGCCCAACGGGTATGAGGTGTGCCGCACGCTGCGCGAGCAGCGCAACGTCGTGCCGATCATCATGCTCACCGCGCTCGACACCGAGGCCGATGCGGTGCAGGGACTGGAGGCCGGCGCCGACGACTACGTCACCAAGCCGTTCGGCCTCGCCGAGCTGCGCAGCCGCGTGCGCGCGGTGCTGCGCCGCTCCGGCCAGCGGCCGCTCGGGCGGGAGGTGGTCGCGGTCGGGCCGGTGTCGCTCGATCGCGGCCGGCGCGAGGTGACGGTGGACGGCGAGCCGGTGCGCCTCACCTTCTCGGAGTTCGAGCTGCTCGCGCGGCTGATGTCCGAGCCCGGCCGCCTGCTCAACCGCCAGGAGCTGCTGCGCGCGATCTGGGGCGACTCCGCCTACCGCGACCCGCGCGCGATCGACGTCCACATCCGCCACCTGCGCGAGAAGCTCGAGCCCGAACCGGAGAAGCCGCGCTACATCCTCACCGTGCGCGGCGCCGGGTATCGCCTGCGAGGACCGTAGTGCGCGCAGCCGACCACCGCCTTCGGGGAC
>DATMMB010000066.1:0-4019 GCA_035569895.1 Solirubrobacteraceae bacterium
GCCGGCACGCAGGGCAGGGGCCATCGCTTGTGGCTCGTGGTTGGGCATGGATGATTGGCTGGCACCCTACAGACGCAAGAGCCAGCGCGTCCGCCCGCGGCGGACTATTGCCCCGGCCCTCCTCTGGTCGCCTGTGGCAGCCGCCCGGAGTGTACCCGATCGGGGAGTTCGTAACAAGTTTGTGACAGCCGTGCCAATCGCGAAGATTGAAGAAGAGGGGCCCGGCTCGGCGGCCTGACGGCCGCCTGCGCCACCCTCTGGGCGTAACAAGTTTGCGACAGCTGCCACGGCCGCTGAACTACGCCGGTGCCCGAACCGGCCGCAGCATCCCGCGCGCACGCCATGCCGCTTCCAGAGCACGAACCAGCACGACCGCGAGCGCCGTGGCGGCGACACCGGCGAGCACGTCGAGCAGGTAGTGGTTGCCGGTGGCGAGCACCGCCACACAGGTGACGCACGGATAGACGATCGCCAGGGCCCGCAGGAGCCTTGCGCGCGAGACGGCGCGCGAGGGGGCAGGCGGCAGGCGGGCGTTCGACAATCCCGGCGGGGCCATCGACGACATCCGCCACAGCGCCAGCGAGCACCACACCGCCCAGGCCATGTGCAGCGAGGGCATCGCCGCGAACTGGTTGGCGACCGTCGCGAGCGAGCCGGTGTGCCAGCCGCCCAGCGCCCCGGTGTTGGCGACCACGTCGCTGAAGCCGCCGCCGGCGAGCAACCGCGGCGGCGCGGTGGGGTACAGCCAGAAGACGGCGAACCCGATCACGTTGACCGCCACCAGCGTGTTGCGCAGCGGCCGGTAGATGTCGGCGCGCCGCCACCACAGCCAGCCGAGCAGCCCGAGCGTGACGACGAAGTGGGCGTTGTCGTAGTAGTCGGAGAGCAGCAGCCCCAGCGTGTGGTGGTGGGTCAGCCAGTGGTTGAGCGGCACTTCCGGGTCGAGCCCGAGCGCGCGCTCCAGGTGCAGCAGCGCCCAGCCGTGCGTGAGCGCCGCATGCAGACGCACCGGCGCGAGGTTGTTGATCGCGTCGTACACCCAGCACAGCCACGCGATCACGAGCGCCTCGACCCACAGAGGGCTTCGCCGCGTTTCCATCCGGGCAGCTTAACGAGCGGTCAGGGCGCCACGGGCTCCAGACCGCGCGCCGCGAGCGTCTCGATCACGCGGGGCAGCGCCGCCGCCGTGTGCCGCCAGGAGCCGGGCGCCGAGTAGTCGTCGGCGTCGTGCAGCAGGAGCACCGAGCCCTCGCCGGCGCCGGCGGTGAGCAGCGCCGCGATCGACGCGGGGGTGGCGCGGGCCTCCCAGTCGCGGCCCCAGTGGCTCCACAGCAGCGTGCGCCAGCCGCGACCGCGGGCGAGCGCCAGCGCCGCCGCGTTGGCGACGCCATATGGGGGCCGGTAGAGCGCCGGCGAGCGCCCGGTGACCTCCTCGATGACCGCCTGCGCGCGGTCGATGTCCTCGCGCACCTGGCGCGGCGTGAGCCGCAGGAGGTTGCGGTGGCGGTGGCAGTGCAGGCCGACATCGTGCCCGGCGGCGACGATCTCCGCCGCGAGCGAGGGGTTGCGCAGCACCTGCTCGCCCACCAGGAAGAAAGTCGCCCGCACGTCGGCGCCGGCGAGCGCCTCCAGCACCGCCGGCGTGCCCTCGCGGTGGGGCCCGTCGTCGAAGGTGAGCGCATAGCCGGCGCCTCCGGCGGTGCGCTCCTCGATCCCGAGGCACTCGCACAGCGCCGCGCCGACCAGCCCGCCCGCACGCTGCGCGCTTTCGGCGGAACGCCGCCCATCGCCGGCACCCGCCCCGGCCCGGTCGCTGACATAGCGCGCACGCACCCCCGCGAGCGCCGGCAGCGCGTAGGCGGCCGAGCAGGTGAGCGCGGCGGCGCCGACGAATGGAAGCAGCGACCGCCAGCCGTCGCCGTCGCCGAACTGCGGCGCACTGACGAGGCTGCGATCATCGGAGGCTTGTATGGCTGAACTGATTCTCGGCATCCTCGCGGCGGTGCTGGCGGCGACCTTCTACAGCCTAGGGTTTTCCTACCAGGCGCTGGAGGCGCGCGAGGCGCCGGGCGATGAGCACCTGCGCCCGGCGCTGGTGCTGCGGCTGCTGACGCGCGCGCGCTGGCTGGGCGGCACGGGGATCTCGATGCTCGGGTGGCCGCTGCAGCTGGCGGCGCTGGCGCTCGCGCCGCTGGTGGTGGTGCAGCCGGCGCTCGCGCTGGGGCTGCCGGTGCTGATGGTGATGGGCGAGCGGATGCTGGGGGAGCGCGCCGGCCGGCGCGAGCACCTGGCGGTCGCGACGATCGTGCTGGGCGTCGCCGGCGCGGCGGCGTGCGCGCCGGCGCGCAGCGAAGCGCACGCGCACTGGATGACGCTCGCGGTCGTGCTGGGCGGGCTGGCGCTGGCGAGCATGCTCCCGTATCTGCTGCTGCGCCTCGGGCGCCCGATGCCGTTCGTGACGATGCTCGGCGCGGGGCTCGCGTTCGGGTGGAGCGGCGTCGCCACGAAGCTCGCCTCCGACGATCTGCTGTACGGCTACATCGGGGCGGCGATCGGCTGGGGGCTCGCCACCGGCGGCGCCTCGGCGGTGGCGACACTCAGCGAGATGAGCTCGCTGCAGCGGCGCCCGGCGATCCAGGTGGCGCCGGTGGTGTTCGTGATTCAAACGGCGATCCCGGTGGCGCTCGCGCCGGTGCTGTTCAACGAGAGCTTCGCGTCCACCCCGGGGGGCGGGGTGCCGCTGGGGATCGCGCTCGCGCTGGTGATCGTGGGGGCGGCAGTGCTGGCGCGCTCGCCGCTGCTGTTGGCGCTGATGCCTCAGCGCGAGCCGACGAGCGCGGACAGCGACTCGGCCGCGAGCCCCCCGGAGTCGAGCCAAGAGACCAAGCGCGCGACGCCGCGCTCCGACGCGGGCGAGCCGTCGACGCTCACCACCAGCACGTCGCCGGCGCGCAGCGGGCGGTGAGGCAGCGACCCGGCGGCGTCGAGCCGCAGCGCGCCTTTGACCGGGGTGGCACCGACGGCGCGCACGAGCACCAGGTCGCCGACGGTGAGCCCGCCGGCGGGCTCGAGGAAGTAAAAGCGATGGCGCAGGCCGAGCGCGTGTGCCTGTGCGCGCAGCGCGCCGCCGGCGCCGATCCAGCGCAGGAAGCTCGATCCGGGCGGCAGTTCCGGCAGCAGTTCGTCGCCAAGCGCGCGCAGCTGCGCGATCGTCGCCGGGGAATGCTCGCCGCGATCGGCAAACGAGAGGCGGATGCCCCTCGCGGCGAGCGCGCGTGCCACCACCGCGACCTCGCCCGCGGGTGCGCGGATGATCACGCTCACGTCGGGGCGGTCGGTGCGCACCTGCGCGAGCGGATGCACGTGCAGGATCGCCGCGGCCCAGGCGCTCACCTCGTCGGTCGACATCGTCCACATGCCGATACCCAGCACCACCACCAGTTGCGCGCAGAACGCCGCCAGCCGCAGCCGCCACAGAGGGATCGGCCGCACCCGGCGGGGGGCTTTCAACACCACGTCGACAGCGTGGGGATGCTCTTCGGCGTCGGCTCGCGCCACAGCGGGGGCGATGAGGGACGGGAGCGTCAGCGCCCCGCCGGCTCCATGCTCGGCGCCTCCCCCGCCGGTGCTCTCACCGGCAAGAACCCCAACGGCGCCACCGCCAACCTCGTCGGCAATGAGCGCGCCCCCGGCGGCGCCGCGGGCGGATGCCTCCCGGAAGCTCGCCTGCACGTGCTCGCGCAGCTCGCGCGTGTCGTTGGCGAGGCGCAGCAGCGCGAGATCGGCCATCGCGCGGGTGTTGAGGCGCGCGTGGCCGACGGGCAGCCCGTAGGAGACGACGGGGGTGCCGGTGGCCTTCGCCTCCAGGCAGGTGACCCCCCCGGTGGAGTGCACGAGCGCGTCAGCGGCGGCGAGCAGCTGGGGCATCGCGTCGGTGAAGCCGTACACGTGCACGCGCGGCTCGCGCGCGAACGTCGTCTGCAGGCGCTTCTGCAACTGCTCGTTGCGCCCGGCGAGGC
>DATMMB010000067.1:0-7526 GCA_035569895.1 Solirubrobacteraceae bacterium
AAACAGGTGCTCGGTCACGATGCGCGTCTCAAACGGCAGCCGGTCGCGACGCGTGTTGATCGCCATCACGATCTCTTCGAGCGCCGCGTTCCCCGCCCGCTCTCCGATCCCGTTGACGGCGCACTCGACCTGGCGCGCGCCCGCGAGCACGCCCGCGAACGAGTTGGCGACCGCCAGCCCCAGGTCGTCGTGGCAGTGCACCGACAGCGTCACTTCGTGCAGCGCCGGCACCAGCTCGTAGAGCCGTGCCAGGAAGGCCTGGAACTCGTGCGGCATCGCGTAGCCGACGGTGTCGGGGATGTTGATCGTCGTTGCCCCCTCCTCGATCGCAAGTTGCACGACCTCGGCGGTGAACTCCACTTGCGAGCGCGTCGCGTCCATCGGCGAGAACTCGACGTCGTCCAGGTACCCCTTCGCGTGCGCCACGGCCGCGCGCGCCTGGCCCTTGACGTCCTCGCGCGTGGACTGCAACTGGTGGACGATGTGAATGTCGGAGGTCGAGACGAACGTGTGGATGCGCGGGCGCTCCGCATCCCTCACCGCCTCCCACGCCGCGTCGATGTCGGCGACATGCGTGCGCGCCAGCCCCGCGACGACCGGCGGCGCCGGGTCGACCACCTCGCGCGCGATCGCCTGCACCGCCTCGAAGTCGCCGGGCGAGGTGATCGGAAAGCCCGCCTCGATCACGTCGACCCCCAGCCGCGCGAGCTGGTGGGCGATCTCCAGCTTCTCCTGCGTGTTCAGAGCGATCCCCGGCGATTGCTCGCCGTCGCGCAGCGTCGTGTCGAAGACCAGCACGCGGCGATCCGCGTCCTCGCCTGAGGTCCTCTGTTCAGGTGTCTCGATGCCCATGTCGCTCAGCTCCTTCTACTCGATCTCTTTCGCACTTCCTGCAGGTGGTTTTGCGGCTACGCGGCCGCCACGCACTATTCCCCCCGAGGGGGGAGCAGGAGAAGTCGAAGCGAGATCTGGAACGACATGCTCGCCTGAGATTAGCACCCCAAACAGGAACGCGAGACGCCGATCAGGCCGTGGCCGGCAAGCCCTCGCCAGGCAAGGTCACTCGCCAGGCCAGTTGGCGCAGCTGTCAAACGCCAAGCGAGATCTTGAACGACACCCCAAACAGGAACGCGAGAAACCAGTCAACAACCCGCGATCAGGGCGTCAGCACGACCTTGCCGACGTTGCGCCGCTCGGTGATCATCCGCTGTGCCTCGCCGGCCCGCTCGAAGCTGAAAGCGCCGGCCACCACTGGCTGGATCGTGCCGTCGTCCATCAGCTCGCGCAGCGGCGTGATCCACGGCGCGAGCGTGCCGCGGTCTTGCCACAGGCTGTACATGTTCAGGCCGATCACCGCCTTCGATTCGGAGATCTGCTTGACGAGGTTGAAGCGCGGCATCCGCAGGATCGTCCCCAGCCCCGACACGAGGTTGCGCTTCTCGCCGGAGACGGCCGCCGAGGCGCCGAACGCGACCACGCGCCCGCCGGCGCGCACCATCGAGTAGCTGCGCCGCAGGCTCTTGCCGCCGATCGCGTCCATGATCAGGTCGAACTTCGGCAGGCCCCGCTCCCAGCCGGGCTTGGTGTAGTCGAGCGGGTGATCAACGCCGAGCTCGGCGATCCGCGCGTGCTTGCCGGGCGAAGCGGTGCCGTACACCTCGGCGCCCAGTTTCTTCGCCAACTGCGTCGCGGCGATCCCCACACCGCCCCCGGCGGAGTGGATCAGCACCCGCTCGCCGGGCTGCACGTTGCCATAACCGATCAACCCCGCCCACGCGGTGCCGTAGTTGACCGGCAGCGCGGCGCCCTGCTCGAAGCTGAGCCGCTCGGGGAGCGCCACCACGTCGGACGCGGGCACCACCACCTGCGAGGCGTAGCCGCCGAATTTGACGCCCGCCAGCACCCGCTGGCCGGGGCTCAGATCCTCCACCCCCTCCCCCAGCTCGAGGATCGTGCCGGCCACCTCGTAGCCCACCACGCACGGCGGCTTCGGCGCATCAGGGTAGATGCCCATGCGCGCCATCACGTCCGCGAAGTTGATGCCCGCGGCGGCCACCTCGATCCGCACCTCGCCCGCGCCGAGCGGCGGGTCGGGCCGCTCGCGCACCTGGAGCACCTCGGGCCCGCCGTGCTTTGTGATCTCCACCACCCTCATCCCGGCGTCACACTATCCGATCACCCGATCCGCTGGCCGGCCGGCCAGCTCTAGGGCAGCACGACCGCCCAGCCGCCGACGAACCCCTCGGAGGCGACGATCTCATCGACCACCTCGCGCGGCACGGGGGCGTCTGTCGTGACCACCATCGCGGCAAGACGCCGGTCATCGCCTGACACCGGGCTGTCGGCGTGAGAGGGGTGGGCGGGCGTCCCATCCCGCGTGTGTCCGACCGCGGCCGAGGAGATGTTGATGCCATGGCGCCCGAAGATCGTGCCGACGCGTCCGATCATCCCCGGGAGGTCGGCGTAGCGAAAGACGGTGACGTTGGGCTCGAGCTCGACGGTGAGACGGCGCCCCTGCACCTCGACCAGATGCGGCACCCGCTGCGGGCCGATGCCGGTGCCGGCGACCGCGACCCGATCCGCGCCGGCGATGACGGTGACGCGGATCAGCTCGTTGTAGTCCTGCGCCTCGCTGACGCGCCGCTCCTCGACCACAATCCCGCGTTCGTCCGCCATCGTAGGGGCGTTGACGAAGTTGACCTGCTCCTCCGTGTGCCCCTGCAGCGCGCCGCGGATCACCGCGAGCGTGAGCAGACGGGTGTCGTAGTCGGCGATGCGACCCATGAACGCCGCCTCGATCCGCTCGACGGAGGAGCCCTCGGCGAGCGCCATCGCCAGGCGCCCGAGGCGGCCGGCGAGCGGCAGGAAGGGGCCGAGCGTCTCCATGTCCTCGGCGGCGATCGCGGGGATGTTGACGGCGGTGGAGACGACGCCGCCGGTGAGCGCCGCGACGACCTGCTCGGCGCTCTGGTAGCCGGCCCGGTCGGTGGCCTCCGCGGTGGAGGCGCCGAGGTGCGGGGTGACGATCACGCCCGGGTAGCCGAACAGCGGGTGCTCGGTGGTCGGCTCGGTGGGGAACACGTCCAGGGCGGCGCCCGCCACCTTGCCGGAGTCGAGCGCGGCTTTGAGCGCCGCTTCGTCGATCAGCCCGCCGCGCGCGACGTTGAGAATCCGCACGCCGTCGCGCATCTGCGCGAACGCGTCGGCGTTCAGCCAGTTCTTCGTCTCCTCGGTCTTCGGCAGGTGGATCGTGATGAAGTCGGCCTGCGCGTAGACCTCCTCGCTGTTCTCCGCCTTCTCCACGCCGAGCTCGCGGTAGCGCTCGGCGGAGACGAACGGGTCGAACGCCACAACGCGCATCTGAAAGCCCTTCGCGCGCGCCGCCACCAGCTGGCCGATCCGCCCGAAGCCGACGATCCCGAGCGTCTTCTCATACAGCTCGACGCCGGAGAGCTTCGAGCGATCCCATTTGCCGGCGATCAGCGAAGCATGCGCCTGGGGGATGTTGCGCGCGAGCGCGAGCAGCAGCGCGAGCGTGTGCTCGGCGGCGGTGACGACGTTCGACTGCGGCGCGTTGGCGACGACGATCCCCCGCTTGGTGGCGGCCTCCACGTCGACGTTGTCGACCCCCACTCCTGCGCGCCCGATCGCGCGCAGGCTGGTCGCCCGCTCGATCAGCCCGGCGTTCAGCTTCGTCGCCGAGCGGATCAGGATGCCGTGGTAGTCGCCGATCCGCTGCGCGAGCTCCTCATCGCTCCAGTCGACGCCGAGGTCGACGTCGAAGTGCTCGCGCAGCAACTGCACCCCAGAGTCCCCGATCTTCTCCTTCACGAGCACCCGCAGGCGCCCGTTCGCCGATGGCTGGGAGGAGGGGGAGGAGGAGGGGGACGGGTCGGCGAGCGCCCTGTCGGCGGCACTCATGATGCCCGCTCCACGACCCACTCGATGCAGGCGGTGAGCGCCCGCACGTCGTCGGGCTCGACGGCGGGGAACATGCCGATCCGCAATTGGTTGCGCCCGAGCTTGCGGTAGGGCTCGGTGTCGAGGATCCCGTTGGCGCGCAGCGTCTTCGCGATCGCCGCGGCGTCGACGGAGTGCTCGAAGTCGATCGTGCCGACCACCAGCGAGCGCTTCGCCGGGTCGGCGACGAACGGCGTCGTGTAGGGCGTGCGCTCAGCCCAGCTGTACAGGTGCGCCGAGGACTCGGTGGTGCGCGCCACGCACCAATCGAGCCCGCCCCCGTCGAGCATCCAGCGGACCTGGTTGGCGAGCAGGAAGAGCGTGGCGACCGCGGGCGTGTTGTAGGTCTGGTCTTTGCGGGAGTTCTCAAGGGCGGTGCGCAGCGAGAGGGACTGCGGGATCCAGCGGCCGTCCACGCCACCCCGCTCGCTCAGCTTCGCGATCCGCTCCTGCGCCGCCGGGCTGAGCAGCGCGACCCACAGCCCGCCGTCGGCGGCGAAGCTCTTCTGCGGCGCGAAGTAGTAGGCGTCGGTGAGCGACACGTCGACCGGCAGCCCGCCGGCGCCCGACGTGGCGTCGACCAGGACGAGCGGGTGCTCTGAATCCCCGCCCACCCCCGGCCGCACAACCGGCACCATCACGCCGGTGGATGTCTCGTTATGTGCCCACGCGACCACGTCGGCGCCGGCCGCGGCGGGGTCGGCGCCGGCCGGGTCGGGCGCGTCGCCGGCCTGCGCCTTCACGACCTCAGGCTCCGCCAGGAACGGCGCCTCGCGCGCGACCCCGGCGAACTTCTGTGAGAACTCGCCATACGTCAGGTGCAGCGAGCGGCGCTCGATCAAGCCGCACGCGGCGGCGTCCCAGAAGGCCGTCGCGCCGCCGTTGCCGAGCGCGACCTCGTACCCGTCGGGCATCGCGAACAGCTCGCGCAGGCCGTCGCGGATCCCACCGACGAGCGCCTTCACCGGCTGCTGGCGGTGGGAGGTGCCCATCGGCGCCTCCGCGGCCAGCCGCGCAACCGCCTCCGGGCGCACCTTCGAAGGACCGCAGCCGAAGCGCCCGTCGGCCGGCTTCAGCTCGGGAGGAATCGTCAACTGCTGCTGCTCTGCGGCGGTGCTCGTCATGGGCTCCTCGCTTTGGCCTTCGCGATTTACAGAGGGTGCCCAGGCGCGCGGCGGTGCTGCTTGTGTCGCTCCCCGGTGGTCGCTTCCACCTTGCTGCTGCGCCAGTCGCGACAGAGGGCGAGTTTAGCGAAATGGGACGGGCGTCGTTGCCTTTCGGTGACGACGGCGCACACCGCCTTCACCGCACGATCGGACCCCGCGTGCTCCGGGTGCGTGCCGACCCCGACTCCTCAAAGGTCGGTCCTCCCGGGTCTGCCGAGTGGTGGCTGCTCAGAAGTTGGGGTCGATCCAGCTCATGTGCGAGCGCAGCTCCTTGCCGACCGCTTCGATCTGCGTGTGCGCCTGAGCCTCGCGCATCTGCTTGAAGTGCTCTTGGCCGGCACGGTTCTCGGCGATCCACTCGCGCGCGAAGTCGCCCGACTGGATCTCGGCGAGGATCTTGCGCATCGCCGCGCGGGTCTCCTCGGTGATCACGCGCTTGCCGCGCGTGTAGTCGCCGTACTCCGCCGTGTTGGAAATCGAGTAGCGCATCCCCGCCAACCCCTTCTCGTACATCAGGTCGACGATCAGCTTCACCTCGTGCAGACACTCGAAGTACGCCATCTCGGGGTCGTAGCCGGCGTGCACGAGCGTCTCGAAACCGGCCTGCACGAGCTCGGAGACACCACCGCAGAGAACCGCCTGCTCGCCGAACAGATCCGTCTCCGTCTCATCCTTGAAGGTCGTCTCGATCACGCCGCCGCGCGTGCAGCCGATGCCCTTCGCGTACGCGAGCGCGAGCGCGCGGGTGTTGCCGGTGCTGTCCTGGGCGACCGCCACCAAGCCGGGGACGCCGCTGCCTTCGAGGAACTGGCGGCGCACGAGGTGGCCGGGGCCCTTCGGCGCGACCATCGCCACGTCGACGCCGGCGGGCGGCGTGATCTCGCCGTAGTGGATCGAGAAGCCGTGGCCGAACAGCAGCATGTCGCCGGGCGCGATGCCGTCAGCGATCTCCGCCTCCCACACCTGGCGGTGGAGCTCGTCCGGCAGCAGGACCATCACCAGATCGCCGCGGCTTGCCGCCTCCACGACGCTCAGCACCTCAAGGCCATGCTCGCGCGCTTTGGCGACCGAGGGGGAGCTCTCGCGCAGGCCCACCACCACCTGCATGCCCGAGTCCTTCAGGTTGAGCGCGTGGGCGTGGCCCTGGGAGCCATACCCGATGATCGCGACAGTCTTGCCGTCGAGCAGAGTGAGGTCGGCGTCGTCGTCGTAGAGCATGGCGGGCAGGCTATCCGAAAGCCACGGCCACCAGCGAGCGGCCGGGGATCTCCATGCTCCCGTCGGCCGCCGTGTACGGCGCCAGACGCTTGGCCAGCGAGGCGCGGATCTGCTCGATCTCCACCGCCGGACGCGCGAGCACGAGGTCGTGCAGCTCGCGCGAGAGGTCAAGCATCGTCTCCCAGAAGGCGTCGAACGAGGGTTGGCGCTGGGGCACATCGATCGCCTCGATCACCATGCCGGTGAACCCGGCCCGCTCTAGCAGCCCACCCAAGCGCCCCTCGTCGCCGAGCGCGAACGGCCCCGGCACGTGCTCCTCGGAGGACGACGGCGGCGGCGCCAGCCCGCGTTCGATCAGCTCCAAGCGCGGCGCGAGCGCCCACGGGTTGGCGGCGGGCGCGTCCCACACCGCCAGCGCGAGCCGCCCGCCGGGGCGCAGCACGCGGCGGGTCTCCACAAGCGCGGCGAGCGGGTCGGCCATCAGCATGTAGCCCCACCGGCACAGCGCCGCGTCGACGCTCGCCACCGGCAGGTCGATCCATTCGGCGTTCCACACCTGAAACTCGACGTTCGTCAGGTCGAGCTGCGCCGCGCGCTTGCGGGCGCCGTCGAGCATCGCCTCGGCTTGGTCGGAGAGGATCACGCCACCGGTGGGCGCCACCAGCTCGGCGGCGAGCAGACCCACCTCCCCCAGCCCCGCCGCCAGCTCGAGCACGCGCTGGCCGGGCTGCGGCTCGATCGCCTGCACCAGCCAGTGCGCCACCGGCGCCCCCAGCGCGCGCACCGCCTCCTGGCGGCGCACCCAGCCGCTGGCGGCCTCCTGCCACAGCTCGGCGCTGCGGCGGCGGTGCTCCTCTGCCGTGTCGGCGCCGCTCATCGCAGCTCCCTGCGCAGCAGCTTGCCCGAGCGCGTGCGCGGCAGCGGCCCCTCCACCAGCGCCACTTCCTTGGGCACCTTGTAGGGCGCCAGCCGCGCCGCGCAGTGCGCCCGCAGCTCCTCGCCGCGCAGCAGCGCTCCCGCGCGTGCCACGACCACCGCGGTCACCGCCTCTCCCCAGCGCTCGTCGGGGCGGCCGAACGCGGCCGCCTCGAGCACCCCAGGGTGCTCCTCCAGCACGGCCTCCACCTCGGTGGGCGCGACGTTCTCACCTCCGCTGACGATCGTGTCGGCCTTGCGCCCGGT
>DATMMB010000068.1:0-5992 GCA_035569895.1 Solirubrobacteraceae bacterium
GCCCGCCTCGATCTCGACGAGGGGCGGATCGCGCTGGCCACGGTGGAGCTGGAGCGCGCATACGCCGCCGCGCTGGTGGAGCTGGCGGCGCCGGAGCGCCCCGGGCTGGACGCACGGATCGCCGAGCTGCGGCAGCTGCGCCCCGGCGTGAGCGCCGCCGTACGCGCGGCGCTCGGAGAGGACGGTGCGCCCGCGCCCGCTGGTGGCACCCCGGACCCCGCGGGCGCACCGGACACGAAGGGCGCGCTGGTCCCCCCCGGCACCCCGCATACCGCGGAGCTCGACACGGAGGCCCTGGGCCACGCGCTCGCCCGCCTGGAAGCGGCGCTGCGGGCCCGCACCGCGGGTCTCTAATCTGCGGAGCGTGGACCCCACCGACACAGCCCTCGGCACCTGGAGCGGCGGGCGCTTCATGCACTTCGGCGAGCCGCTCGCGGAGGAGCGGTTGCAGGCGCTGCTGCGGCCCGGCGCGGGAATCGACACGGTGATCACCGCCGACGTGTACGGGGAGGGCGCCGCCGACCGGCTGCTGGGCGAGGCATTGCGCGGCCTCGCGCGCGAGCGCTACTGCCTGGTGGGGGCGATCGGGCACGACTTCTACACCGGAGCGCGCGAAGGGGCGAAGGGCTTTCCGCGCTTCACCGACCCGCGGCTGCGCGGGGAGGGCGAGCACGCGGCGTACATCCGGATGGCGACCGAGCGCAGCCTTGAGCGGATCGGCGCCGAGCGCTTCGACCTGCTGCTGCTGCACAACCCCGACCGCACCGGGTATACGAGCGACGCGGTGTGGGAGGGAATGCGGGCCGTTCGTGAGGCCGGCCTCACGCGGCTGCTGGGCGTGGCGCCCGGGCCAGCCAACGGGTTCACGCTCGACCTGATCGACTGCATCGAGCGCTTCGGCGAGACGATCGACTGGGCGATGATCATCTTCGGCCCGCTGGAGCCGTGGCCGGGGAAGCTCGTTCTGGACGCCGCCGCCGCGCACGACGTGAGCCTGATCGCGCGCGTGGTGGACTATGGGGGGCTGTTCCACGACGACGTGCTGCCCGGCCACCAGTTCGCCGCGTACGACCATCGCAAGTTCCGCCCCGAGGGCTGGGTGGAGGGGGGCCGCGAGAAGCTCGAATGGATGCGCCCCTACGCCACCCGCCACGGCCTGACGATGCTGCAGCTCGCCTGCCAGTGGACACTGGCTCACGAGCCAGTGCGCTGTGTGGCGCCCACACTGATCCAGGAGGCGGGCTCCGACGCGCGCCCGATCGAGGACAAGCGCGCGGAGCTGGCAGCGCTGGCCGATCTGCGCTTCTCCCCCGAGGCGCGGCTCAGCGCCGCCGAGGTGGCCGCGCTGCGCGCGCGAGGGGACAACGCCGGCTGCATGGCGCTCAAGGGCGCCAACCCCGGCTTCGGGGGCGAGCCGCAACCCGATCGCTGGCCGCTCACGGGCGAGCTTGCGGCACTCGCCGAGCGCTGGCGGATCGAGCCGCAGCGCGATCTCGTCAAGTCGCCGCGGTAGTCACTTCACTTCCCCGTGAACCGCGGCGCGCGTTTGCCCAGGAACGCGGCGATCCCCTCGCGCGCGTCGGCGCTCTGGAAGGCGACCGCGAAGCCCGCCTTCTCGGCGGCGATGCCCTCGTCGAGGTCGCCGACGGCGGAGACGCGCTTAATCTGCTCCAGCGCCAGCGGCGCCTGGCCGGCGAGGCGGCGCGCCCACGCGAGCGCGGTGTCGAGCAGTTCGTGGTCGTCCACCACCGCGCTCGCGAGGCCGTACTCGTAGGCCTCCTCGGCGAGCAGCGGATCGCCGGTCAGGTTCATCTCCAACGCCTTGCTCTGGCCGACCAGGCGCGGCAGGCGCTGGGTGCCGCCGAAGCCGGGGATGATGCCGAGCTTGATCTCGGGCTGACCGAACAGCGCCGAGCGGGCGACGATCCGCAGGTCGCACGCCATCGCCAGCTCGCAGCCGCCGCCGAAGGCGAGGCCGTTGACGGCGGCGATCGTCGCGATCCCCTCGGACCCGAGCTCGCGGAAGAGCGCGTGGGCGTCGTCGACGAGCTTGCGCCCGCCCTCCTCGTCGAGCTGCGTGAACGCCTTGATGTCGGCGCCGGCGGAGTACAGGAAGGGGTTGGAGGAGGCGATCACCAGCGCGCGGATCGGCGGCGAGGCGGCCTTCACGTGCGCCCACACTTTGCCGAGGTCTTCGATCACTGCGGGGGCGATCGCGTTCATCTGGCCGTTGGCCAGCCACGCGACCGCCACCGTCGTCGCGCCCTCGCCCGCCGCAGCATCGGCGCCGTCACCCGCCGCGGCGTCGGCGCCCAAACCCGTCGCCGCGGCGCCGGTCGTCCCGCCGCCGGCGCCCGCGCCTGAGCCGCCCGCGCCGATCCGTACCGTCTGCAGTTTGACGACCTCCGCCGGCTGCTCAACGTCGGGCTGCGGGTAGGCGTAGAAGCCCTGCCCCGACTTCTGCCCGAGACGGCCCTGCGCGACCAGGCGGCGCAGGATCGTCGGCGGGGCGAAGCGCTCGCCGTGGCGCTCCCGCGCGTTCTCCAAGCGCTCGAGGATCGTGTCGAGGCCATCCGTGTCGGCGCGCATGAACGGCGGCATCAAACCGCGCCGCGGGTCGAGGCCGGCGCCCGCCATCAGCCCGAAGTCGATGTCGCGGTGGGTGGCGACGCCCTCCTCCAGCACCAAACACGCCTCGACGAACGTCTTCAAAGTGAGCAGCTCGACGAGCGCCGGCACGTCGGGCTCGCCGTCGCCGGGCACGTTGGGGGCGCCCTGCGGGTCGTAGAAGCCTTCGCCGCCGGTCTTCGCGCCGAGCTTGCCTTCGCCGACCAGCTTGCGCATCCCCTTCGGCACGTAGAAGCGCTCCGGTCCATAGGCGTCGGCGAGGTGTTCGGCGACATGCAGCACGGTGTCGAGCCCGAGCAGGTTGACCAGGAAGTAGGGGCCCATCGGCACCACGTTCGCCGCGCCGACGCCGTCGTCGATCGCCTTGATCGAGAGGCCCTGCTCCTCCTGCACGCGCCAGATCTCCGAGATCCCCGAGTTGAGGATGCGGTTGACGACGAAGCCGGGCACCTCCGCGCACGCGATCGGCTGCTTGCGGATCGCCTGCGCGAACGTCACCGCGGCGGTGACCGTCTCAAGCGAGGTTTCGTCGCCTTCGATCACCTCGATCAACGGCAGCACCGAGGCGGGGTAGAAGTAGTGGAAGCCGACCACCTTGTCGGGGCGCAGCGTCGCTTCGCCGATCTCGGTGATCGACAGCGAGGAGGTGTTGGAGGCGAGGATCGCGTGGCCGGGGGTGGCGGCGTCGAGCTCGGCGAACACCGCCTGCTTGATGTCCATGCGCTCGGGGACGGCCTCGATCACGAAGTCGACGTCGCCGAAGCCCGCATAGGAGGTGATGCCCTCGATCCGCCCGACGACTTCGGCGATCTGCGCGTCGCCCTGCTCGGCGGTGAGCTTGCCGCGCTCGACCAGTTTGCCGACCTGGCCGGCGGTGACGTTGCGGGCCTCCTCGACGCCCGCCCGCACGAGCGCGTCGTCGATGTCCTTCAGCACCACCGGGAAGCCGGCGGCGGCGATCGTCTGCGCGATCTGCCCGCCCATCGTCCCCGCGCCCACCACCGCCGCCTTGAACACGAACATGCCGCCCTCTTTCCGCTTGGATCGCTATCGACGCGGGGAGCCTACCTGGTGCCCGGCGCATCCTCGCGCCGGCGCGCGGGTTATAGCCGACGAATGGAGGATTCAGCGGGGAGAAAGGCAGGTGTGCAGGAGATGAGCAAGCAAATCGTCTTGGATGGGCGGCCCCTCGAGGGGGCCGCAGGGCGGCGTTCCCGCGGCGTGCCCGCGGCGGCTCGCCCGATCGCCGCCGAAGTCGAGGATGGCGGCGGCGCGCTTCGCTGCGTTCAGCGCCGCCGGCCTGCTGCGGTGGCGGTGATCGCAGCGTGGCTCACGTCCCTCACCCTGGTGGCTTTGCCGGCGGCGGCCGCGGTCGTGTCGGCGCCCGGCATCGACACCGGCGCGGCGCGGGCAGTGAGCTACGGCGGGGCGACGCTGACGGGGCTCGTGAACCCGCACGGGAGCAACACCAGCTACTACTTCCAGTACGGCCCGACGCGCGCGTACGGCGCGCAGACGCCGCTCGCCACCGCGGGCGCCGGCACGGGCACCGTGGCGGTCGCGGCGGCGGTGGGCGGGCTGCTGCCGCTCACCGCCTACCACTACCGGCTGATCGCGGTGAACGCCGCGGGCGCGGCGACGGGCGCCGACCACGTGTTCGTGACGGCCAAGGTGCCGTTGTCGCTGGCGATCGCCGCCGCGCCCAACCCGACGATCTACGGCGGCGCCGCGACGATCGAGGGCACGCTGTCGGGCACCGGCAACGGCGCCGTGGAGGTGCTGCTGCAGGCCAACCCGTTCCCGTACACGCAGGGCTTCGCGACGGTGGGCAACCCCGAGCTGACGACCGCCACCGGCGGCTTCTCGTTCCCGTTCCTCGGCCTCACCGCCGCCACGCAGTTCCGGGTGATCACCGTAAGCACGAAACCGGCGGTCGTCAGCCCGGTCGCGATCGAGGGCGTCGCAGTGCAGGTGCAGGCGCACCTCGCCCGCGCCCGCGGGCGCCACCGGGTGCGCGTCTACGGCACCGTCACGCCGGCGATCGACGGCATGGAAGTCGGGATCATGCGGGTGCTCGGCGGCGGGCGCCAGCAGCTCGTGGCGGGCACGATCCTGCTGCACCACAACGCCTCCAGCTCACGCTTCAGCCAAACGATCCGCGTGCGGCGGCGGGGGCTCTACAGAGTGTTTGTGAAGGTCACCAACGGCGCGCAGACCTCCAACTACAGCGAGCCGCTGGTCATCCGCTGAGGGGTGACGTTGCGGCCCCGGCCACAACCGGCGGCGTCGCGGCGGGGCACGGAGGCCCCGCCCACGCCCGGCATCCTCCTCGCGCACGCACGCGCGAGGAGGATGCCCAAAGACTATCCCTCTACGCGGCCACCGTCTCCGCCGCCTCGACCCGCCGCGGCAGCAGCGTTTCGCGGGCGATCACGAGGCGCTGGATCTGCGAGGTGCCCTCGTACAGCTGCATGATCTTCGCGTCGCGGAACAGCTTCTCCACCGGGTAGTCCTTGATGAAGCCGTACCCGCCGTACACCTGCACAGCGTCGGTCGCCACCTTCATCGCCGCGTCGGCGGCGAAGCGCTTGGCGTGCGAGGACACGAGCGTGTTGCGTTCGCCGTTGTCGAGCATCGCCGCCGACTTCCAGGTGAGCAGGCGCGCCGCTTCGACGTCGGTGGCCATGTCGGCGATCATGAACTGGACCGCCTGGTGCATCGCGATCGGCACGCCGAACTGGGTGCGTTCCTTGGCGTACTCGACGGCGAACTCGAGCGCCGCGCGCGCGATCCCGGTCGCCATCGCCGCCACGCCAGGACGGGTGCGGTCGAGCGTCATCATCGCGAGCTTGAAGCCCTTGTTCTCCTCGCCCAGCAGGTTCTCCTCGGGCACCTCCACGTCGTTGAACGTGATCGTCGCGGTGTTGGAGGCGCGCTGGCCGAGCTTGTCCTCCTTCTTGTCGACCACCACGCCCCACTCGCGCTCGACCACGAACGCGCTGATGCCGCGGTGGCCGGCCTCCTTGTCGGTCTTCGCGTAGACGGTGTAGTAGTCGGCGTGCCCGCCGTTGGTGATGAAGCACTTCGACCCGTTCAGCACGTACTTGTCGCCCCGCTTGACGGCGGTGGTGCGCATCCCCGACACGTCGCTGCCGGCGTCGGGCTCGGTGAGGCAGAACGACACTAGCTTCAGCTCCTCGGTGACCGCACCGAGGTACTTCTTCTTGGTTTCCTCGCTGCCGCCGAGCGCGATCGGCGCGGTCGCCAGGCCGTTGCAGCCGAGCGTCGTCTGGATGCCCGAACAGCCCCACGACAGCTCCTCCTCGATCAGGCAGCCGTCGAGGTAGCCGAGGCCCGGCCCGCC
>DATMMB010000069.1:0-2879 GCA_035569895.1 Solirubrobacteraceae bacterium
CCGCCGTAGAGGATCGTGACCGTCTTGAACGGGTCGTACTTGGGCTCCCGCAGGCGGATCGTGAAGCGCCCCGGGCGCAGGCACTGCTTGGCGGCGGGTAGCGTGAGGCGCTCGACTGGGGTGCTCACCGAGCCAGAGCTCGAGCTGCTTGAGGTGACCGGCAGCGACGCGATCAGTTCGGAGTTGTCGCAGCCGTAGTTGACTTGGTGGGCGGCGTCTTCGGAGGCTTCTTTGGGCGCGCCGTTGGCGGCGATCGTCGGCTGCGAAGTGCTGCCGGGCTCGCTGAAGCAGACGCGCAGATAGCGCGATCCGTTCGCTTCGCGCAGGACGCGCCAGGCGGTGGGGCCGAGGTCGGGGTTGCGTTCGCACTTGGGGGCGCCGTGGAACCATTGGTGCAGCCCCCAGAAGGAGCCGTCGGGCTGCGGGGTGATGTCGGTCCACATGTGTTCCCCCACCAAGTGTTCGCATTCGGCGAACTTTGTCGGAGAGACGACGATGCCTTCGAATTTCCCGCCGGGGATCGGGACGATGTCGACCTTGCCGCCCGTGAACGACCACACGCCTTCGATTTCCGAGCTGGCGCCGGCGGAGGCGGTCCCCACGATCAACACCGCCGCAGCGGCGGCGACGGCGATCATGATCGCCCACTGCCCGGGGCGCGAAGCTTGGAGAATCCGGTTCATCGATGGCACATCCTTCTGGGAGATGGTGGTGAGGGCTGGTTAGTAACGGCGTCCGCGCCAGCGTGCTTTCACCCTACCGTCACGGGCGCGCTGCGCCCGGAGGCTAGCGCGCCGCCCGTGAGCTTGACGAGCGCGCGGCAGCGGCCCCGGTGCAGGCGCAGAGTGCGAGCGAAGTGCGAGTGCGAGCCGGCGGGGCCTTTGAGGATGGTGCCGCCGACGAGCGCCCAACGGCCGCCCGAAAGGCGCTCGAACGCCACCCCAACCCCCGGCTCGGAAGGGGTGACGGAGCCGTACAGCCGCACGTATCCACGCCGACGGGCGCGGTGGGCGTGGAGCGTCACGCGCGCCATCACCAGCTCGCCGAGGGGCGGACTGTAGGCGAGCGGCGCGGCGGCGGTGGCGACGCGCAGCTGGGCGCTCTCGAAGAGGCCCGTCAGCGGGAAGGAGAAGTGCCCGGCGCCGTCCACTTGCTGGGGGCTCGTGATGTCCTGAAAGCCGCGGTTGTAGGGATAGGGGCTCTCCTGCAGCACCACCTCCACGCCGGCGCTGTCGGGGCCGGAGGCGGTGCCCGAGACGGTGAGCGGGTGCCCGAACGCGACCGAGCCGGGGGTGACGGCGGCGGTGAGCGAAGGGGGCAGCTTGGCAGTGGTGAAGGTGGTGTCGGCGCCGAGCGCGGCGCCGGCTGAGCTCACGGCCTGCAGGCAGAAGTGGTAGGTGGTGTCGGGCGTGAGTCCGCTGATCGTGCGCGAGAGCTTTACTTCGGCGGTGCCGCCGCCGACCGTCGCCCACCCGGTGGTGGACCCGTATGAGCTGGTGAGCCCATACTGGTAGCGATAGGTGGTGGGAAGGCCCTCTGGGTTGACCCCCGCTTTGATCGCCGCGGAGGTGGTGGACACCCGTTCGACCGTCTCCCCGCCGACGCGCGGCGGATGGGCGGCGGGGTTGGGCGTGGTGGAGGTGCTGGACGGGGTGGTTGTGGTGGTGGCGGTGGTGCCCGTCGTCCCGGTGGTGCCGGTGCTGGTGGTGCCGGTGCCGGTGGTGCCGGTGCTGGTGGGGCCCGTGGAGCCGGTGGTGGTGCCGGTTGTGCCCGTGGTGCCGGTGGCGGCGAGCGCTGGGGCGACGGTTGGCGAAGTGCTCGCCGACGAGGCGAAGGGGAGCGCCAGCGCCCCGCCCGCGAGCAGCGCGGCGCCGAGCACCAGCACGCGGCTGATCCTCCCTCGACCCATGCGTCAACAACGGTGGCGAGCCGGCGATGCTTGCGTACGGCTGCACAGCTTTGCTTGCGATTGCGAAGCACCGCGCGCGGTGGATTGCGCCCGCGGCGCTCGACGGCGCCCCGTGGATCTCGCCCGCGGCCGACCGCGAGCGGGGCTCGCCGGATGCGGCGGATGCAACGCCATGTAATCGTCGTGTGACGAGTGGCGAGCTGGCGCGAGCACCGTAAGCAGCGCTTCCACGCTAACGTTGATGGGCCATGCCGCGTACGATCGAGCCGGAGCTGAAGACGGCCCCGACGGCCGAGGGCGCGCCAAGCGAACAGGCGCGAGCGAGGGCGGGCGCCGGGCGTCCCCGCGCGTACGCAGGGGGCGGCGAGCAGGCCGAAGACGGCACCTACCGCCTGCCGCACCTGCGCACGCTGGAGGCGGAGGCAATCCACGTGATGCGCGAGGTGGCCGCCGAGTTCGAGCGCCCCGTGCTGCTGTTCAGCGGCGGCAAGGACTCGATCGTGCTGCTGCGCCTGGCGGAGAAGGCGTTCCGGCCGGGGCCGTTCCCGTTCCCGCTGATGCACGTGGACACGGGGCACAACTTCCCCGAGGCGATCGGCTACCGCGACCGCCGCGCCGCCGAGCTCGGCGAGCGCCTGATCGTCGCCTCGGTGGAGGAGTCGATCGCGCGCGGGCGTATGGAGGACACGACCGGGCCGTACGCGTCGCGAAACGCGCTGCAGACGGTGACGCTGCTCGACGCGATCGCCGAGCACGGCTTCGACGCGGCGTTCGGGGGGGCGCGGCGCGACGAGGAGCGCGCGCGCGCGAAGGAGCGCATCCTTTCCTTCCGCGACCGCCACGGGCAGTGGGAGCCGCAGAATCAGCGCCCAGAGGTATGGAGCCTGTTCAACGCGAAGATCGACCGCGGCGAGCACGTGCGCGTGTTCCCGATCTCCAACTGGACGGAGCTCGACGTGTGGCAGTACAT
>DATMMB010000070.1:0-7702 GCA_035569895.1 Solirubrobacteraceae bacterium
CGCGCTGCGCTCGGGCGACCCCAACCTGGCGCAGGCGATGGATATGGCGGTGCGCACGCTGTACGGCGCGTGCGACCTGGTGCTCTCCCCCTCCCCCGCCTCCGACGAGGTGCTGCGCGGCCTGGGGATTGCGCCCGCGCGGATCGCCCGCTGGGACAGAGGCGTGGACTGCGAGCGCTTCGACCCGTCGCTGCGCGGCGAGCGTGCGCTGAAGGGCGAGCTGAACGTGCTGTACAGCGGACGGATCACCAAGGAGAAGGGCGCAGAGCTGCTGGCTGACGCATTCCTGGAGGCCCATAGGCGGGACCCGCGGCTGCACCTCGTGCTGGCCGGTGGGGGCCCGGAGAAGGAGCGTTTGCGCGAGCGCCTCGACGAGCACGCCACCTTCCTCGGCTGGCAGGAGGGGGTGGAGCTCGCGAAGGTGTATGCGAGCGCCGACATCTTCCTGTTCCCCAGCGCCACCGACACGTTCGGCCAGGTGATCCTCGAGGCGCAGGCGAGCGGCTTGCCAGTGGTGGCGGTGGGCGTGGGCGGCCCTACCTCCTTGATCGAGCACCGCGTGAGCGGCCTTTTGTGCGAGCCGACCTACGACGCGCTGGCGGAGAGTGTGCTGGAGCTGGCGGGCTCGCCGCTGATGCGCAGGCGGTTGGCGGCGGTGGCGCTCACGGGGGTACGGCAGCGGACGTGGGACGCCGCGCTGGAGCGCCTCGGCGATGGCTACCGGCGCGTGCTCGCCGCGCCGCGCCGCGCGGAGGCCGGCACGGACCCGGCAGGCGCGCCCCGTGACATCGACGAGCGCTCCGGAGCGCCCCGCCGCGCCGCCAGCAGCCCGGGGGTGCGGCGTGCCGCCTGAGCGGCGTACGCTGGCGGTGGCGCTGCACGATGTGGAGCCGGCCACATACGAGCGCTGCGCGGAGATCCGCACGTGGCTGGATGAGCGCGGCGTGAACCGCGTGACGCTGCTGGCGATCCCCGCCCGCGACCTGCACCCGGTGGGCGAGCGCTCGCCCGAGCTGGTGCGCTGGTTGGCGAGCCGCCGCGAGCAAGGGGATGCGATCGCCCAGCACGGCTTCCAGCACGAGCAGCTGCGCAGCCCCCGCTGGGCGCGCCGCATCGCGGCGCCGACGCGCGCACGCCGCGCCGCCGAGTTTGCGGGCCTCGACGACGAGGAGACCCGCCGCGCCGTCGAGGCCGGCTGGCGCATCATGAAGCTCGCCGGGATCGAGCCCGACGGGTTTGTCGCGCCGGCGTACGCCTACACTCCCGCGCTGCACCGGGCGCTCGGCGAGCGCTTCCGCTGGTGGGCGAGCCTGCTCGGCGTGCACAGCCGCGAGCCGCTCGGCCCCGAGGGCCGCGGCGCGCGCATCCCGCGAGGGAACCACACCCCGCTCGCTCGCCGCGGTCGCGGTCCCGCCGCCTCCGCGCCACACGCGACCCGCCGGGCGACCCTCGCGTGGGGTCCGCGCACCGTGCACGCCGGGGCACTGCTGGCGGGGGAGACGTTGCGGGTGGACCTGTCCCCCGCGGTGCTGCGCCCCGGCCAGCTGCGCAGACTGGAGCGCACGCTCGCGCACGCGGTCCGCGACCGTACGGCGGTCACCTACGACGAGTTGGCTTCCGCCCCGCTCCAGGCGGAGAACACCGCGGCTTCGAACGAGCTGATGCCGCGCGTCGCGGCGTAGCCGAGCGGCGGCAGCCCGAACAGATTCTCGATCGAGCGCAGCAGCGAGAAGTCGTTGAACGGTTCCTGGTTGAACGTCGCGGGCTTGACGTAGCGGGAAATCAGCAGCGCCCCCACCTGGCCACCGCCGCTCGGCGGCAGCTCGACGCCGGGCGCGCCCGCCGGGGTGGTCGCGGCGGGCGTGGTGGCCGCCGGCGCGGGAGTGGTGGTGGCCGCGGATGAGGAGGAGGAGGAGGGGGCGGGTCGGTGGTGGTGGTGGTAGCGCCCGGGGCGGTTGAAGCCGGCCCGCTCGTGACTGGGGCGGTAGGGCCGGTTGATACGCCCGCCGCGCCCGCACCCGCTCCGCTCGCGCCAGAGCCGCCCCCTGCGCCGATGCCGCCACCCACGCCCGAAGCGCCTCCGCTCGCGCTTGACCCGCCCTCCCCGGCGCCGGCGGGGGGCGCAGGCGCGGGGAAGCGCGGCTGCACGCAGCAGGAGCTCGAGTCGGCGTGCTCGCCGTGCGTGGGCGCCTGGTCGGTGGTGATGATCAAAAGGCCGTTCTGCTTGTACGCCGGCGCAGCGAAGATCTCGGGGACGATCTTGCGCAGGAACGTTTCGGCGGCGGGCAACCCGCTCGGCGCGCGGTTCGCGCACGGCGTCGGGCGCCCGTCGCGGCAGAGGTCGGGGACGATGTAGGAGAAGGCGGGGGTCCGCTTGGCGCTCTTCAGATCGGACGCGAGCGTCCCGATGCCCACGTCGTCCTTGGCGCAGTCGGCCGAGTGCAGTGCTCCGTCGAAGTAGGTGAAGGGGTTGCGGAAGGTGGCGTAGGTGTCGCCCGGCGGCGCCTGCGAGGTGGGGTCGGCGGCGCCAAATTCGGGGTGGGCGCAGGCGGAGGGCATCGCTTCGGCGTACACCCTCCAGGTGAGCCCCTTGGACGCGAGCTGTTCGCCGATGGTCTGCGCTTCGGTGGGGTAGATGCACCCGCTCCCGGTGTACTGCCCCTTGCTGTTGGCTTGCCCGGGAATGATGTCGGTGAACACCGGGCAGTCGGCGGCGGTTTGGGGCGTGGGGCCGAGGCCGCTGATCAACGCGACCTCGTCGGCGAGCTCTTCGTGGGCGACCCCGTAGAAGCGCACGAGCAGCTCGCCTTTGTGCTCGAGCGTGTGCGCCACGTAGGGGGCGGGCGATTCAGGGCCGAACGTCTGTGCGTAGGGCTGATCGGCGAGCACGATCAGGAACACGTGCTTCACCGGCGGCAGCTTCGCCGCTTCACTCGCCACTCCCGATCCGGGCTTCTTGGAGCCGCTCTTGCCCGAATGCTTGTGCGATTCGCCCGAGGAGGAGCCGGGTTCTTCGGCGTGGGAGGAGGATTCTTCATAGGCGCCCGAGGCCGGGGAGGCCGGTTCGGGCGTGTGCGCTTCTTCGGATGAAAGCCCGCCCACCCGCGTCGCGGCGAGCGTCTGCGGGGGCGGCGGCGGGGGCACGAGCAAAGTGAGCGGCCCGCGGCGCAGCGCGTTAAGCGCGCCGGAGGGGTTGGAGGCAGCGGCGCCCGTCACCGTGCCAAAGCCAAGCATCGCCAGCACCAGCACCGCGGCGGTGCGCGGTCCCGGCAGTCCGCCCCGCGCTCGGCGCGCGGCCCCGGGAGCCTGCGTTTGCGCTCCGACGGTCGTAGAACCACCCACCCCGCTCGCCGCCGCGCCCAGGCCCGGCGTCCCGGCGGCCGCCCCGAAGGGCAGTTCGGCGAGGACCCGTTCCAGCGCCGGCGACCGCGGCCCAAGCCGGACGCCGCAGTCGAGGCAGTAGCGCTGGTCGCCGGCGAGCGGCGCGCCGCACCGCGCGCAGGCGCCGGCGGCGCGGGCGGCGGAGCCTTCGCGGGTTGCGCTCATATGCGACGCTCAGCCGACGGGCGCACTCGGAGGACGCACGAGCGTCTGCGCCTCTGTGCCCTGTCGTTCGACGGGCACAGAGCTCGCCTGACCGTGGGGCGGCTCGCCGCCATCGGGTTGACTGTGCGCCCCGTCGGCGGCGGTGGGCGCCCGCTCCATCAACACCTTGCCGCAGTGCCAGCAGTAGAGCGCGCCGCGGCCGTGGACGGCGCCGCAGCCGGGGCAGGTGCCGGTGTCAACCGGCCCGCGCAGGGAAAGCACGCGCTCCAGCTCGCCCAACTCGGCGTCGCGCTCCTGCAGCTCGGCGGCCTTGCGCACCAGCACGTCGAGGCGGAAGTGGTCGCGGATCGCCATCTCGTAGGCGAGGCCGCCGAGGTCCCAGTGCAACTCGGCGACCTGCGAGAGCAACTCGTCGCGGCGGCGCTCCAAGCCCGCGCGCGCGTCGGCGGCCGAGAGGCCCCCCGCCGGGGGCGCGGCGCCGCTCGGAGAACCCACGCCGGCGGCACCGCCGAGCGCCGGCGGGATGGCGCTCTCGCCCGGGTGCGCGCGCGGCGAGTCGAAGATGCCCATCAGCCGGTGGTTACCACATTGGGGATGTTGCGCGTCTTCTTCTCAGCTTCTTCAGTGGAGTGGCTCGACTGCGACTTCCCGCCGCTGGAGCCGCCGCCGTTCTTGCCGCCGGATTCTTTCGACGCGGCACTGTGGGAGGACGAGCCTTTGGAGGAGGACGAAGAAGAAGTCTTTTTCGAGGACAAGGAGGAGGACGAGGACGGGGAGCCGCCCGAGCTCCCCGCGTGCGATTCCGAGCCGCCCGCGTGAGTCGCCCCGCCAGAGGCTTGACCCGCGGGCGTGGTGGTCGCTTGGGCGGCGCCCGCGCCGGAGGAGCCGGCGGACGTGCCGACCGAGATCACCTGGGGGGGCGCCGTCGTGGTTTTGGGCGCAGCCGCGCGCCCGATCAGCACGCCGACGCCCATCGCCAGCAGCAGCACGCCGACCCCTGCGAGCGCGGTGACGCCGGAGCGCCCGCCGCCCCCGCTGCTCGCGCCCGGGGCGCCGCCGCCCGGCACACCTCCGCCACCGCCCGCGGCGCCGGTGGACCCGGCGGTGAGCGCCGGTGTGAAGCGGTTGAGGAACTGGCTGCGCGCCTGCACCTGGCGCGTCCCGCACTCCAGGCAGTAGCGCTGATCGTCGGCCAGCGACGCGCCGCAGTGAGCGCAGGCTTTCATAGGGCACGCATCATACGGTTGCGAGCGGGCGGCGTCTGGTGACGATTCGGTGAACACCCAGTCCGAACGGGCCGTTTGCGTGAGAGACTGCCCGGCGATGCCCACCCTCGTGCCCGCAGTCGCCGATGCGCAGCCACAAGCGGACGGGCGCCCAGCGCGAATCGTCGACCAGCAGCATCGTCACCAGCAGCAGACGGAGGGACATCGCGCGCAGACGTTCAGCAACCTCGAGCTGCGCCCGGACGAAATGCAGGCGCTGGTGGGAGGCGCGCGCGTCGGCCTCACGGTGCGCGAGTTCCAGGTGCTTGCGGCGCTGGCGGCGCGCGAGGATCGGGTGATGCGCCGCGCCGAGATCTATCGTCAGGTGTGGGGCGGGGAGATGAAGCACCGCGACCGCGCGGTGGACGTGTTCGTGCGCAAGGTGCGCACCAAGCTCGCCGAGGCGGCCCCGACCTGGGTGTACATCCATACGCACTTCGGAATCGGGTATCGATTTGCGCCGGAGCGGGGCGGGGACGGAGCAGGTGGGGACGGAGCAGACATGGACGGGGCAGGCGTGGACGGAGCAGACGTGGACAGAACGGGCGTGGACAGAACAGACGTGGACAGAGCAGGCGTGGAGAGAGCAGGCGTGGAGAGAGCAGGCGTGGACAGAGCAAACGTGGACAGAGCAGACATGGACAGAACAGACGTGGACAGAGCAGACATGGACAGAACAGGTGTGGACGGAGCGACCGTGGCGCCACAGGCATGAAGGCGACCCTGGGATGCAGCGCAACCATCACGCGCACGGCGTGTTGAGCATCCGCAAGGTGACATCGCGATGAGCGGACACTCCACACGTACACTCGCGTTCCTGATCTGCGCGCTGCTCGCGAGCGTTGCGCCGGCTGCGCTCGCCACCGCGACGGGCACGCCGAAGCCGCCGCCGAAACCGAAGCCGCCGCATGCCTCGACGGGCGCCGCCCCCCAGCCCAACCAAACCACCGTCGCCCTCTACGGGACGGTCAACCCGCACGGAGTCGAAACCACCTGCTACTTCCAGTACGGCACCAGCACCGCCTATGGGTCGCAGACGCCGCCGATCGCCGCGGGCAGCGGCACCGCGAACGTGAAGGTGAGCCAGCCGCTTACCGGGCTCACCCAGGGGACGACCTACCATTACCGACTCCTCGCCACCAACGCCAACGGCACGAGTGAAGGAGCCGACCACACTTTCACCACCAAGCAGACGCCGTTGCGGTTCGTGTTGACGAGGACATCCACCGTGCAGGCGTTCGGCGGCAGGCTGACGCTCACAGGCACGCTCGCGGGCGGCGGGGGAGCCGGCCAGCAGGTGCTGGCGCAAACCAGCTCGTTCCCCTATTTCGGCGGCTTCGCCGACGTGGGAGCCGCCGTCGCCACCAACCCTGAAGGCGGCTTCTCCTACGAGCTGCCGAGCTTCACACAAACCACCCAGGTGCGGGTACGCACGCTCAGCCCGCTGCCGGTGTACAGCAGCGTGCTCACCGTGCGCGTGGCGGCGTCCGTGACGCTCCGCGCACGCGCCACGAGCACCCCCGGGACCGTGCGCCTCAGCGGCAGCGTGGCGCCCGCCGAGAATGGCGCGACGGTGCTCTTCCAGCGCGTGCGTCGCGGCTACCCGCCGCTGACCGTGGCCAGCACCACCGCCAGGGCCGCGGGCAGGCACGGCTCGCGCTTCACTGCGACGGTGAACATCCGCCGCAGCGGCGCCTACCGCGCGCTCGTGAAGGTCACCAACGGCAGGCAGGTGTCGGGCGCGAGCCGCACGCTGCAGCTGCGCGGGGCGCCGCCGCAGCGCCTGCGCAAAGGCCGCCGGTAGGCGCCGGCGGGCGCGGGCATCAGCCTACGCAGGTGGCAAAACCCGCCCCCGCTGGTAGGGCCGTGGCGTCAGCGCGCGCGGCGCGACACGACGAGCCTTACCGCGAAGCTGCGCTTGAGCGGTGGGTCGGGCGCCAGCTGGCGAACCGTGAGACTCGCGCCAAGCGGCCGACCGGGGCGCAGCCGCCGCCGGACGGCGGCCGGGAGCCTCAGTGCCACGGTGGCGGTGCGGCCGTGCGCGACCGCGAAGCCCGCCGTCGCGATCGTGGCGAGCTGCCCGCGGTGCGCCGCCCGCGCCTGCACCATGAGCGCGAGCGTGAGACGGCCGCGACAGGCGGTGGGGGCGTTGCAGCGCAGCGTGACGCGCGCACGCCCGCCGTGCACCGGTAGGCGCCGGCCGAGCAGCACGATCGCGCCGCCCGTCGCCGTGTAGTCCGCCACGCCCTGTTTGGGCGTGAGTGCACGACCGTCGACCGTCGAGGAGGCGCCGCCCGCCGACGCACTCGCGCCGGTGACAGTCGTGGTCGTAGTCGTGCTCGTGGTTTCCGTTTCGGGTGAAGCCGGCGGCTGGACGAACACCCACGCCGCGCCCACGTGTTCGTCGTCGCCGAGGCCGCCGATCAGCGCCGTATCGCCTTCACCGGACAGCGTCACACTCCAGCCGAGCTCGCCCTTGCCCTGCTCGTCGCCGCCGGTGAGCTTCGCGCCCCGTTGCAACCACGTCGAGCCCGAGCGCGCGAACACCCACGCGGCACCGAGATCCTGGTCGTCACGCGGGGCGCCCACCAGCGCCTCCTCGCCGTCGCCCGACAGCGCCACCGCATGCCCGAACAGGCCTTTGCCCTGCTCGCCGCCGCCGGTGAGCTTCGCGCCCTGCTGCGACCACGCCGAGCCCGAGCGCGCGAACACCCACGCCGCACCCGCGCTTTCACCGTCGCGCTGGCCGCCGATCAGCGCCGTGTCGCCGTCGCCCGACAGCGCCACGCTCCAGCCGAAGCCGCCGGCGCCGCTCTCTTCGCCGCCCGTCAGCTTCGGCCCCTGCTGCGACCACGTCGAGCCCGAGCGCGCGAACACCCACGCCGCACCCG